>QKDJ01000027.1 GCA_003252145.1 Azovibrio restrictus | reverse complement strand
CGCCACCAAGAGGGTAAGCGGCCTTCAACCTCAGCCGTTGGACTAAACCGTAAAGGCACTTCAGGCAGGAAAAAAGCGTTGTCGCAGACTGCGCCAGCCCTGCCAAAGCAATAGGCCACGCTTTCCCCAACGCCATGCTCTGGAAGGTTTGAGAATCACCAGACCAGCCACCAAAGCCCCCACCACGCCTGGGTTACGCTTGACCCAGCGGGTTCCTGAACGCACCTGATCCAGTTTTTCACACAACTCGGCTACGGCCTGGCCATGTTCGGCCATGGCCCCACGCTGGATAGCACAACGGGCAAGCAGAGCCCCCCGTTGCTCACGCAATTCAAGTAAGCGGGGATTCATCACCCACCCGTCCGCGCAGACGTGCCACATCCGCATCCAGTTCAGTCAGACTAGCCTTGAACAAGGCAGAACCCCGTTCAAGCCCGGACATGGCCCGCTGCATGAATACGAATGCCAGGAGGAAGAACAGTAAACAACTGCCTCCCAACACCAGCAGACGACTTTCCCAAAACAGGAAAGTTAAAAACGCCACGCCCAACACCGCGCCAATGATCAGACTGACCACAGCCAAAACCCCCTGGGTCACTGCGCCAACGAGACGGAGTTTTTCCTCCTCCATCTCGTTGGCAAGCAAGGCCAGACGGGTCTTACCGATTTCCAGCACATCGCTCAGCAACAGCCTGAGCGAGCGAAACAAACCCGGCGCGGTGTTTTCCGCCATGGATTAGCGGCGGCCGATCAGCACGCCCAGGGCCAGACCCAGGGCAGCGGCCACGCCGACAGCCTTCCAGGGTTGGTCATGAACGAAATCATCGGTGGCACGAGCACAGGCTTTGGTTTTATCTACCAGAGCGGCTTCGGCATCCTCCAGGCGCTCTTTGGCGTCCCGCAGGCGGGTTTCAATTTTGGCGCGGATAGTGGCCATCTTTTCACCAGCCACATCGGCGGTGCTCTTCAGAATTTCTTCCGCATCGGCAATTACGATTTTCATGTCAGACACCAGCTTCTCCTTGGAGGCGGTGGACGCAACATTCGTTTGGGACATGGCGAACCTCGTTATTTATATGAAGTGTGGAAAAACGCCTACAGGTTAGCTTTTTAGGCTGAACAAGGCAATTGCAGCACCATGACAGAGGCGCATTGCTTCAAAGATACTCCAGCACCAGGGGCGCATGATCGGAAAATCGGCTGTCCTTGTAGACCCAGCCTTTGCTAGCCCTGGCTGCCAGACCTGGCGTGGCAATCTGATAGTCAATGCGCCACCCCACGTTCTTGGCCCAAGCCTGCCCCCGGTTGGACCACCAGGTGTAAGCCGTATCACCAGCATCCGGGTACAGGCTGCGATAGACATCCCGCCAACCTTGTTCATTCAGCATCCGGGAAAACCAGGCCCGCTCCTCGGGCAGGAATCCAGAATTTTTCTGATTGGATTTCCAGTTCTTCAGGTCGATTTCCTGGTGCGCGATATTCCAGTCACCACAAATCACTATCTCCCGCCCCTCTGCCATTAATTGCTGCAGATGGGGGGTAAACAGGTCGAGAAAACGGAACTTGGCTTCCTGACGCTCAGGCGAGGACGAACCCGAAGGCACATAAAGGGAAATGACCGAATAATCCTCAAAGTCCGCCCGAAGATAACGCCCTTCCGCGTCAAATTCTGCATTACCAATTCCTTCCTGCACAGCCAGGGGCTTTTCCCGACACCAGAGCCCAACTCCGCTGTAGCCCTTCTTTTCTGCATAGTGGTAATAGGCGTGATAGCCCTCAGGCGCCATCATGGCATCAGAGAGATCAGGAGCCTGGGCTTTCAACTCTTGAAATGCGATCACATCAGGTTGGTGCTGGCGTATCCAAGCTTCGACCCCCTTGTTCCAGGCGGAGCGGATGCCGTTGAGATTCAGGGAGATGATGCGTAACATGTGGCCTTGAAATACAAAAACATGAAATTTTGGAGGACCATGGATTTTCGTCAGGAATTCATCGAATTTGCCGTGAAGCGCCAAGTGCTGCGCTTCGGTGAATTCAAAACCAAGGCCGGACGCCTGTCCCCCTACTTCTTCAACGCCGGGCTGTTCAACGACGGCGAGTCCATGGTCAAGCTTTGCGAATTCTACGCGAAAGCCATCCAGGCCAGCGGCCTCCAGTTTGACATGCTGTTTGGCCCGGCCTACAAGGGCATTCCTCTGGTTACCGGTATTGCCATGGCCCTGGCCAATACCGGCCGCAACCTGCCCTATGCCTACAACCGCAAGGAAGCCAAGGATCACGGCGAAGGCGGCACCCTGGTGGGCGCCCCCCTGCAAGGCCGCATCCTGATCGTGGATGACGTGATCTCCGCGGGCACCTCCGTGCGGGAATCGGTCGAACTGATCCGTGCCGCCGGCGCCACCCCCGCCGGTGTTGCCATCGCCCTGGATCGCATGGAGCGAGGCCTGGGCCACCTGTCCGCCGTCCAGGAGGTGGAGCGGGATTACGGCTTGCCGGTTATCGCCGTGGCCAATCTGGAAAACCTCATGGGCTTCCTTTCCGGCCACCCGGAACTGGCTAGCCATCGTGAAGCGGTAGCCGCCTACCGGAGTCAGTATGGTGTCACCAACGCCTAAACTTTTTACCCTTGTCCTGGCCAGCCTGATGCTGGGCTATGGGCCAACAGCCATGAGTGCGCCCGGCGAACTCCTCTGCTGTGTGGATGACTCAGGCCGTCGCACCTGTGGCGACATCCTTCCAAGCCAGTGCGTAGGCAAGGCCCACAAGGTCTATAACGGCCAAGGAATCCTGATCAGGGAAGTGAGTCGCCCCCTGACCTTGGAAGAAAGGGCCGCCCAGAAAGAAGCCGAACGGCAGAAACAACTGGCTGAGGCTGCCGCCAGAGAACAACAGCGCAAGGATCAGGCCCTCCTGGAAACCTATCCGACCCTGCAGGATATCGACCGCATGCAGGAACGGGCAGAAGTAGATGTGCGTCAAGCCATCGCCGATGCCGAAGCCAAGGTAGCCGAAGCCAAACAGCGGCGCCGACACTTTGAAAACGAAGCCGAGTTCTACAAGAGCAAGACCATGCCCCCGGATATTTCCAAGGGCCTTAGGGACGGTGACGTGGAAATCCGTGCCCAAACCGACCTGATCGAAGCCAAGCAGCGGGAACTATCTCAAATCCGGGTCAAGTACGCGGAAGACCGGCGGCGCTACATCGAAATTTCCCGTCGCCCCTTACGCCGCTAATCACTCATGGTTCTGCCATAGGGCAGAACCATGAGGGTAATGCCCACATTCAATTGGGCGTAGCAACTCCGCACATCCAGAATTAAATCCGTAGATGGACAAATCTGAGAATGAAACGGAGTGCACCATGGCCAAGACCCTTACCCACAGCTTCAAGCAACACCCCTTACGCTCAACCGTTGGCTTGTTGATTCAAGTCAGCGGCCTGTTGGCCTTGGGGCATTTGAACTGGTAGTCGGCTCCAGAGCCATTACAGGCTACCCATCTGCTGGGGCAGCAATAGCGTCAGGGCACCGATCACCGCAAAAATTGCTGCTGCCACGCCATGCACAAGGCGAGTGGGCATACGTTGGGCAATACGCTCTCCCAGAAGAACCGCGGGTACATTGGCAATCATCATCCCTAAGGTCGTACCCATCACCACAGCAACAAAGGCGTGATACTGGGCCGCCAAAGCCACCGTAGCCACTTGGGTCTTGTCCCCCATCTCGGCCAGGAAAAAGGCAATGAGGGTGGTGCCAAAAACCCCAAAGCGGGCCAGGCTCTCGTCCTCTTCGTCTGCCTTGTCCGGGATCAGAATCCAGATCGCCATGGCCAGAAAGGAAAGCCCCAGGACCCAGCGCAGGGTCTCCGGTGCGACCTGAGTGGTGATCCAGGCGCCAAGAGCACCTGCCAGGCCGTGATTGGCCACAGTCGCCACGAGAATGCCGAGAATGATGGGCCAGGGCCTGCGGAATTTGGCTGCCAGGATAAAGGCCAGGAGTTGGGTTTTGTCGCCGATTTCGGCCAGAGCCACGATACCCGTGGAGATGAGGAAGGCTTCCATGATGTCTACCGGCCGGAACTGACGATTGACCACGGCACCTCTCCGGCCTTGGGAGGTGCGTGGTCAAAGGTCTTGCCAAGTATCAGTACCGCCTGCGCCATGCCCTTTTACGGCAAGTATGTTGACACAGGCCCCTTCTGTTGCAGAAGGGAGGCTACTCCCCGATGACGGAGCGAATTATACACAGGTCCAGCATGGGCAAGCAGTCTTAGACTGCCCGCCCTCAGGAATTTAACCGGACAGCTTTTGCCGCAGGAGATCATTCACCTGCTGGGGATTGGCCTTGCCCTTGGCGGCCTTCATCACCTGACCCACCAGAGCATTAAAGGCCTTTTCCTTGCCGGCCTTGAACTCGGCCACATTGGCTGCATTGGCCGCCAGCACCTCGTCCACCAGCTTCTCGATGGCGCCCATATCGGTGATCTGCTTCAGCCCCTGCTTTTCAATGACCTCGTCTGCGGAGTTTCCTTCGCCCGCCCACAGGGCCTCGAAGACCTTCTTGGCGATGGCGTTGGAAATGGTGTTGTCGCCAATGCGGGCCACAAGCCCCCCCAGTTGTGCTGCGCTAACGGGGGACTGGGTAATTTCCAGCCCATCCTTGTTGAGGCGGGCCGCCAGGTCCACCATGACCCAGTTGGCACAAGGCTTGGCCTGAGCTTTTCCTGCAACAGCAACTGTAGCTTCGTAGTAATCCGCCACTTCCAGGGCAGATGTCAGGGTCGTGGCGTCGTAGGCCGACAAGGTGTAATCGGTCATGAAGCGCTGCTTCTTGGCCTGGGGCAGTTCCGGCAGCGCTTCACGAGTCCGACCAATCCAGTCCTCGGAAATGACCAAGGGCAGCAGGTCAGGATCAGGGAAGTAGCGGTAGTCGTGCGCGTCTTCCTTGCTGCGCATGGCCCGGGTTTCTCCGGTAGCCGGGTCGAACAGCACGGTGGCCTGCTGAATTTTGCCGCCGTCTTCCAGGGTTTCGATCTGCCAGCGGATTTCGTACTCGATGGCTTCCTTGAGGAAACGGAAGGAGTTCAGGTTCTTGATTTCCCGACGGGTACCAAAAGGGGTACCCGGCTTGTGCACGGACACGTTGGCGTCGCAACGGAAGGAGCCTTCCTGCATGTTGCCGTCACAGATGCCAATCCAGCGCACCAAAGCGTGCAGGGCCTTGGCGTAAGCCACAGCCTCATCAGCCGAACGCATGTCGGGTTCGGTCACGATTTCCAGCAGGGGTGTCCCGGCCCGGTTCAGATCGATGCCGGTCTTGCCCTGGAAATCCTCGTGCAAGGATTTGCCTGCATCCTCTTCCAGGTGGGCGCGGGTCAGCTGAATCCGCTTCTCGTAGGCCTTGTCACCCTGCCCCACGATCACGGTGATACCACCACCTTGCACCACCGGCAGTTCATACTGGCTGATCTGGTAGCCTTTGGGCAGGTCCGGGTAGAAGTAATTCTTGCGGGCGAATACGGATTTCCGCGCCACATCTGCATCCACCGACAGGCCAAAACGTATGGCGCATTCCACCGCCCCCTTGTTCAGCACCGGCAGCACACCAGGCAGGGCCAAATCCACCGGGGAGGCCTGGGTATTGGGGGCGGCACCGAAGGCCGTAGAGGCGCCGGAGAAAATTTTGGAGACCGTAGCCAACTGCACGTGGGTTTCGATCCCGATGACAACTTCCCACTGACTCATGTTCATTCCCGTCAGAAACAGCGACCGCTCTTGGCTTCCACCATGATCGGCCAGAGATAATCAAAGGCCTGTCCTTCGCAGGAGGCCGGACATTTGGTAAAGGCAATGGTGACCTTGGGACCCTGCTCCCACATGCGAGCCGTACACCCGGAACCATTGTTCTGCTCCAGCAACACATTGGGCAAGGTAGCCACCTGCTTGAATTCCTTCAAATTGAAGCGGCAGGTGCCTCGCTTGGGAATGGTCACCTTGGCATCAAAGGTTTTCACCTCGGCATTTTTGACCAGCAGATTAAGACTGGTCTTGGTGCCCACTGCATCCGTATGGACGCAGCGGGATTTCACATTCAGAGGCCGGGTCGGCATGGGCTGCAAATTTCGGCCCTTGAGGTATTTCAAGGGCTGGGATTCCATTTTTGGCTCCTCCGGCGGGGCCTCAGGCATAACCTCAGGCGCGGACGGAGTCTGAGCACAACCGCCCAGAATCCCCAGCAACAGAGCAAATACTGGACGAACAGCCGCCAACTCAGGCCTCCAGCCCAGTCGGCTTGCGGCGGTGCCAATCAGT
>QKDJ01000052.1 GCA_003252145.1 Azovibrio restrictus | reverse complement strand
TGATGGTAGGAGGCGCAATCTGGTGATGGATGGCCAGCACGGTAAACAGGGACTCGATACCGCCAGCACCGCCCAACAGGTGACCGGTCATGGACTTGGTGGAGTTCACCACCAGCTTGTAGGCTGCATCGCCGAAAGCCAGCTTGATGGCATCGGACTCGTTCTTGTCCCCCAGGGGGGTAGAAGTACCGTGGGCGTTCAGGTACTGGACCTGATCCGCATTGACCCCGGCATTACGCAGGGCAGCCTGCATGCAGCGCTTGGGACCATCGGAGTTGGGTGCCGTCATGTGGTAGGCGTCACCGCTCATGCCATAGCCAGACAGTTCTGCATAAATCTTGGCACCCCGGGCCTTGGCGTGTTCGTACTCTTCCAGCACCAGTACACCAGCGCCTTCACCCAGCACGAAACCATCCCGGTCCTTGTCCCAGGGACGGCTGGCCGTGGCCGGATCGTCATTGCGGGTGGACAGGGCACGGGCTGCGCAGAAGCCGCCCATACCCAGAGGGGAAACGGTGGATTCAGCACCGCCAGCCACCATCACGTCTGCATCACCGTATTCGATGATACGGGCGGCGTCACCAATGGAATGGGTCCCGGTAGTACAGGCAGTTACCAGGGCAATGTTGGGGCCCTTGAAACCGAACTGAATGGACAGGTTGCCGGAAATCATGTTGATGATGGAACCGGGCACGAAGAAGGGGGAGACCTTGCGGACGCCTGCGGCGTTGAATTCGTCCTTGGTCTCTTCGATCAGGGGCAGGCCCCCAATGCCGGAACCAATGCAGACACCGATACGCTCTGCATCGGCCTGCTCCGTATCCAGCCCGGCATCGCGCACGGCTTGAATGCCGGCGGCCATACCGAAATGGATGAAGGTATCCATGCGGCGCGCTTCCTTGGGAGAAAGGTAAGTGCCGATATCGAAATTCTTGACCTCACCGGCAATGCGAGTGGGGAAAGTGGAAGCATCAAACTTGGTGACTGCACCGATACCGGAACGGCCGGCCAGGATGTTCTGCCATGCTTCTTCGACAGTGTTACCGACGGGGCTGACGATGCCCAGGCCGGTGATAACGACTCTGCGACGTGCCAAGTTGCACTCCAATCACATACATAGACGGAGGCCGGCATGAAGCCGGCCCCCTGGTAAAACAAACCGAATGGATTACTTCTTGTTGGCGGTGATGTAATCAATCGCCTGTTGGACGCTGGTGATCTTCTCGGCTTCTTCGTCGGGGATTTCGCACTCGAATTCCTCTTCGAGGGCCATCACCAGTTCGACGGTGTCCAGAGAATCCGCGCCCAGATCATCCACGAAGGAAGACTCGTTCTTGATGTCTGCTTCGTTTACACCGAGTTGTTCGGCGACGATCTTCTTGACGCGCTCAACGATGTTATCCATTGAAAAAACTCCTTCCCGTAAAGGGGATATAAAAAAACCTTGGCAGTTTATCAAAAGCCGGCTGACTGGAGAATCCTCCCGACAACCTGACTCACATTAATCCATGTACATGCCGCCATTTACGTGAATGGTACTACCCGTCACGTAAGCAGCAGCCGGAGAGGCCAGGAAGGCTACCGCAGCAGCGATATCCTCGGGAACACCCAGGCGGCCCAGGGGAATATTACCCAAAAGCGAGGTTTTCTGTTCGTCAGAAAGTACCTTGGTCATATCCGTATCGATAAAACCCGGTGCCACGCAATTGACAGTGATGTTGCGCGCCCCCAGTTCACGAGCCAGGGAACGGGTCATGCCGGACACGCCAGCCTTGGCGGCGCAATAGTTGGCCTGGCCGGGATTACCCGCATGACCCACCACGGAGGTGATGTTGATGATGCGCCCGGTACGGGCCTTCATCATGCCGCGCATGACGGCCTTGGAAAGACGGAATACGGCCTTGAGGTTGGTATCGATGACCGCATCCCACTCCTCATCCTTCATACGCATGGCCAGGTTGTCCCGGGTAATGCCGGCGTTGTTCACCAGGATGCCGATGGTGCCGAATTCCTTTTCCACCTCGGAAATCAGGGCATCCACCTGGGCTTGGTCCCGCACTTCCAGTACAGCGCCGCGGCCCTTGGCTCCGGCTTCTGCCAGATAGGCGTTGATGTTGCCGGCACCAGATTCACTGGTGGCAGTTCCCACCACGGTGGCACCCAGACGGGCCAGTTCCAGGGCAACAGCACGACCAATACCACGGGTGGCACCGGTTACGAGGGCGATTTGTCCTTCCAGCATGGCTTACTCCAGATTGAGATTGGCTTCGATGGCGGCCAGATCGGCCAGGGCCACCCCGTTTACACCATCGGCACAGCGCTTGGTCAGGCCGGCCAGCACCTTGCCAGGACCGCATTCGGCCACTAGGGTAATGCCCATGGTTGCCATCTTCTGAATGGTTTCCACCCAGCGCACCGGATTGTAGGCCTGACGCACCAAGGCATCACGAATACGTGCAGCATCGTTTTCCACAGCCACATCCACGTTATTTACCACGGGAATAGTCGGGGTTTTCAGATCCAGTTCGGCCAGACGAGCGGCCAGCTTGTCAGCCGCAGGACGAATCAGGGAGGAATGGAAAGGGGCAGACACGGGCAAAGCCACGGCGCGTTTGGCACCCCGGGCCTTGCAAGCCTCCATGGCCCGCTCCACGGCGGCCTTGTGACCAGCGATGACGGTCTGTCCAGCCGCATTGAAATTCACGGGTTCCACCACTTCACCTTGAGCACCATCGGCACAGGCAGCGCGGATACCTTCGTCGTCCAGACCCAGAATGGCGGCCATGGCGCCAGTCCCCATGGGTACGGCTTCCTGCATGGCCGCGGCCCGCAGGCGCACCAGAGGCACGGCATCCTTGAATTCCAGCACGCCGGAAGCCACCAGAGCGGAATACTCACCCAGGCTGTGACCGGCCACTGCGGCAGGCAGCTTGCCGCCCTTTTCCAGCCACAGGCGCCAGGCGGCAATACCAGCCGTCAGCATCAGGGGTTGGGTATTCACGGTCTGGGCCAGCACTTCTGCGGGGCCCTCGGCCACCATGGTCCACAGGTCATCGCCCAGGGCAGCAGAAGCCTCGTCAAAGGTGGCGCGCACCACCGGGGAATCCCCGTAAGCGGCCATCATGCCCACGGATTGGGAGCCTTGACCGGGAAATACGAAAGCAAATGCCATTGTCTGTCTCCTTAGAATTCGAACAGGACCGCGCCCCAGGTGAAGCCACCGCCCACCCCTTCGAGCAGAACGCGCTGGCCTCGCTGGATGCGACCATCCCGCACGGCCTCATCCAGGGCCAGGGGCACGGAGGCGGCCGAGGTATTGCCGTGACGATCCACGGTCACCACCACTTTTTCCTTGGGCAATCCCATCTTCTTGCCAGTAGCCTCGATGATGCGGATGTTGGCCTGGTGTGGAATGAGCCAGTCCAGTTCGCTGGAGGACATCCCTGCATTGGAGCAGCACTCTTCCGCCACATCAGCCAGCACCCGTACGGCCATTTTGAATACAGCCTGACCTTCCATACGCAGGAATGGATCACCGGTCACCTGACCGCCGGCCACCTGACCGGGGACGGACAGAATGCCCACATGACTACCATCCGCATGCAGGGCCGTAGCCAGGATGCCTGGCTTTTCCGAAGCTTCCAGCACCACGGCGCCGGCGCCGTCACCGAACAGCACACAGGTACCCCGGTCCTGCCAGTCCAGGATGCGTGAGAAGGTTTCCGCACCAATCACCAGGGCCTTCTTGTGACTGCCGGAACGGATGAACTTGTCTGCCGTGGTCAGGGCATAGACGAAACCACTACACACCGCCTGCACGTCAAAGGCCGTTGCCCCCTTGTTCCCCAGAGCACCCTGCACCAGACAAGCGGTGCTGGGAAAAATGTAATCGGGGGTAGAAGTGGCAACAATGATCAGATCCAGCTCGGCAGCTTCGACCCCGGCCATTTCCAAAGCGCGACGGGCGGCTTCCACGGCCATCTGGCTCGAAGTCTGACCTGCATCGGCCAGATACCGGGAGCGGATACCGGTACGGGTGGTGATCCACTCGTCACTGGTCTCGATACCCCGAGTCACCAGGTCATCATTACTGACCGGATTACCGGGCAGGTAGCTGCCCACACCGGACAGGCGGGAATAGATCGTCATCAAACCCCTTCCTCCGCAACCAGTGGTTGCGCGTGCAATTCTGCCAATTTGGCCCCGATGCGTTCCGGCACGCCATTAGCGGCGGCCTCGTAAGCACGGGCAATGGCCTGCTCAAAGGCGTAGGCATCGGCAGAGCCATGGCTCTTGACCGCTACACCCCGGAGCCCCAGCAGGCTGGCGCCGTTGTAACGCCGGTGATCCAGGCGATGCTTGAAATTCTTGAGAACCGGCATGGCCGCCAGGGCCGCCAGCTTGGTAAAGATGTTGCGCTTGAATTCCTGCTTCAGGGCCGTAGCCATCATCTGGGCCACCCCCTCGGAGGATTTCAGGGCCACGTTGCCCACAAAGCCATCGCAGACCACCACGTCCGCATGACCCTTGTAGATGCCGTCACCTTCCACATTGCCCACGAAGTTGAGACCCGTCTGCCGCAACAGGACAGCCGCCGCCTTCACCACTTCATTGCCTTTGATGTCTTCCTCGCCAATGTTGAGCAAGCCCACCCGGGGCCGCTCCAGGTGATCCACGGCCGATGCCAGGATGGAACCCATGATGGCGAACTGCTGCAGATGCTCTGCCGTGCAATCCACATTGGCCCCCAGATCCAGCATGTGCACATGGCCGGTCATGGTAGGCAAAATGGGGCAGATGGCCGGCCGGTCGATACCGGGCAGCATCTTCAGCACGAAGCGGGAAATGGCCATGAGGGCGCCGGTATTACCGGCAGACACGCAGGCCTGGGCCTCGCCATCCTTGACCAGATTGGCAGCCACCCGCATGGACGAATCCTTCTTGTTGCGCAAGGCCAAAGCCGGCCCTTCATCCATGGCCACCACTTCACTGGCATGCTGGATGCGACAACGTTCAGAAAGATCGGAGGAAGAGGGCAGCATGGGGCGCAACAAGGCATCCTGGCCAACCAGAATCACGCGAGCATTGGGATGCGCCCGCAGAAAGGCGAGCGCCGCCGGCACGGTAACGGAGGGACCATGATCCCCCCCCATGCAATCGATAGCGATGGTATGGGACATTAAAGGTGCACGAACCTGAATTGCGCGCAAAAGAAAAGGCAGGCAGTTCGACAGGAACTGCCTGCCCAGGAACTACCTGCCTTAGCGGCGTGAATTACTCGCCCTTGCCCTTCATGACCTTCTTGCCCCGGTAGAAACCGGAGGGAGACACGTGGTGGCGCAGGTGCACTTCACCAGTGGTGGCTTCCACGGCGGTGGGGGGGGTGGTCAGGAAGTCATGGGCACGGTGCATGCCACGCTTGGAGGGGGACTTCTTGTTCTGTTGAACGGCCATTTGTACAACTCCTCAAAAAACAGTTAATTCAACTTGCCCTTCAAGCCTGACAAGGCAGCGAACGGATTAGGCCGTTCGCCAGCTTCGGCATCGCTGGGCAAGTCACATGCCTCATGGCGGGGTGCCACTGGCAAAGCCAGCAGGATCTCGTCCTCGACCAGTTCCCTGATATCCAGGGGACCCGCCACGGGCAGAAAATCCAGACTATCGTCTTCCAGCTCTTCCTGGGTGGGTTCGCTGCCTTCCGGAATCAATTCCAGCAGACTGTCGATTTCCAGCATTTCTTCCACAGCCCCCAGACAACGCTGACAGGACAAGGGCAGAACACCATTCACCTCAAGACGCAGACGGGGTTGCCCCCGTTCACCCGAAACCCCCTTAAGCCGGAATGCCACAGATCCGGTCACCGAGGTGAGCAAATCGTGCAGACGCGGCAGTTCGACCAGTTCCAGAGAGCCTTTCAGTTCCCTGGATTCCCGGACAAACCGGTGGGCATCGATCACAAGCTGTTGCGACATAGGGGCGGGATGATATTATTTTTGGCTTCCCAAGTCAAAGCACTAAAGCACTCTAAATAAAGAAGCTAAGGTGTTGTGGCCTTTTTACTTTTCCCGAATTGCAAACCCCCACATCGACCATGCCGCAACGCCCCCCCCTGGTGCTCGCCTCCACCTCCCCCTTCCGCAAGGAACTGCTTTCCCGCTTGGGCCTGGATTTTCACACAGCCAATCCCCAGACCGATGAAACACCTCTACCCGGCGAGACCCCGGAAACTCTGGCCCTACGCCTCTCTGAAGCCAAGGCCAGGGCTGTAGCCGAGCAGTATCCAGGCGCCCTGATCATTGGTAGCGACCAGGTG
>QKDJ01000363.1 GCA_003252145.1 Azovibrio restrictus | reverse complement strand
CATTGGACTTGACGAACTTGGCCACCCGCTCGGCGAAGAGCAGGTCTTCGATCTGTTTCATGGTGGGCTGCACCTTGGTCACCACCTTCAGATCCTTGACCTGGGCGGTGAAGTCATCGGCCGTCTGCACCAGCAGGCCGCCGCCGACCCGCTTCAGCTCCAGCTTGTTCAGGTGCAGGCCTTCGCCCAGGGGAACCACCAGCACGCGCAGGTTGGCCTTGCTGGCCAGGGCTGCCTTGGCTTCGGGGGTGAAGGAGGGGGCGATCAGCACTTCCACGAAGTGCTTGCGCTCGCTCATGGCAGCTACCACGTCGATGCCCACTTCCCGGTTGAAGGCGATGATGCCGCCGAAAGCGGAGATGGAATCGGTGACGAAGGCCTTTTCGTAGGCCCGCAGCAGGTTGCTGTCAATGGCCACACCACAGGGGTTGGCGTGCTTGATGATGACGCAGGCGGGGGCTTCGAAAGCCTTGACGCATTCCCAGGCCGCATCGGAGTCGGCGATGTTGTTATAGGACAGTTCCTTGCCCTGCAGCTGGGTGTAGGCGGCGATGCTGCCGGGCAGTGGGGTGGTGTCCCGGTAGAAGGCGGCTTGCTGGTGGGCGTTCTCGCCGTAGCGCAGGGTTTCCACCCGGTCAAAGGCCAGTTGCAGCTTAGCAGGGAAGATGCCGGGCGCGGGAGCGGCGGCTTCGGGCTCGGCTTCAACGCCCTCTTCCTGGCCGGTCAGCCAGTTGGCAATCATGCTGTCGTAGCGGGCCGTGTGGGTGAAAGCCTTCTTGGCCAGGTTGAAACGGGTGCCTAGTTCCAGGGCGCCGGCGTTGGCCTTCATTTCATCCAGCAGGGGCTGGTAGTCGCTGGGGTCGGTGACGATGGCCACGCCCGCGTAGTTCTTGGCGGAGGAGCGCACCATGGCGGGACCGCCGATGTCGATGTTCTCGATGGCATCGGCCAGGGTTACGCCGGCCTTGGCGATAGTGGCCGCAAAGGGGTAGAGGTTCACGCACACCAGGTCGATCATCGGGATGCCGTGTTGTTCGATGGTGGCCATGTGCTCGGCCAGGTCGCGACGGGCCAGGATGCCCCCATGGACCTTGGGATGCAGGGTTTTGACCCGGCCGTCGAGCATTTCGGGGAAACCGGTGTAATCACCGATTTCGGTAACGGCCAGGCCGGCGTCCCGCAGCATCTTGGCGGTGCCGCCGGTGGACAGGAGCTTCACACCCTGGGCAGCCAGGCCCTGGGCAAATTCGAGAACACCCGTCTTGTCGGAGACGGAAATCAGCGCTTGTTGAATTTTCATGGTGTACTTCAGATCAGTTGGAATTCGGTGAGTTTCTTGCGCAAGGTGTTGCGGTTGATGCCCAGCATCTCGGCGGCCTGGGTCTGGTTCCCGCCCGCCTGGCGCAACACCACTTCGAGCATGGGACGCTCGACACTCTTCATGACCATGTCGTAGACGGCGGTGGGTTTTTCCCCGTCCAGATCACGGAAGTATTTCTCCAGCGCCCCCAGTACGCAGGCGGCGATATCCTGTTGCTGGCTCATGCTGCCAGTTCCTCCTCTGCTTCATATTCGAGATGTTCAGACCGCTCGGCCAGGTGGCCGAAGAAGTCATTCACTGCCTGCTGCTGCAGGTCTATTCCAGGCAACTGGTTCATGGCCTTTCTAAAGGCAGCCGAACCGGTGAGGCCCTTGGTGTACCAGGAGATGTGCTTGCGGGCCACTTTCACGCCCGTGTCCTCGCCGTAAAAGGCATACAGCTCCTGCAGGTGGCCCATGAGGATGGTGTGAATCTCATCCACCCGGGCCGGGGCCAGCTTTTCGCCGGTCTTCAAATAATGTTCGATTTCCCGGAACAGCCAGGGACGGCCCTGGGCCGCCCGGCCGATCATGATGCCGTCCGCCTTGGTGTAGTCCAGCACGAACCTGGCCTTCTCGGGGGTGGTGATGTCGCCGTTGGCGATCACAGGAATGCGGATGTCGCTTTTCACCTGGGCGATGGTGTCGTACTCGGCCTCGCCTGTGTATTGGTCAGCCCGGGTACGGCCATGGATGGCCACTGCCCGGATACCGGACTCCTGGGCGATGCGGGCGATGGTGGGGGCGTTCTTGTTCTGGCGGTTCCAGCCGGTACGGAATTTCAGGGTCACCGGGGTGTCGGGCACGGCGCCTACCACCGCTTCCAGGATGCGGGCCACCAGGGTCTCGTCCTGCATCAGGGCGGAGCCTGCCATGACGTTGCAGATCTTCTTGGCGGGGCAGCCCATGTTGATGTCGATGATCTGGGCCCCATTGGCCACGTTGTGGCGGGCCGCCTCGGCCATCATGGCCGGATCGGCACCGGCGATCTGCACGGAAATAGGCTCCACTTCCCCATCGTGATTGGCCCGGCGGATGGTTTTGGCACTGCCGTAGAGGAGCGAGTTGGAGGTCACCATCTCGGATACAGCCAGCCCGGCGCCCAGTTGCTTGCACAGCTGACGGAAAGGGCGGTCAGTGACGCCCGCCATGGGGGCCACAAAGAGATTGTTGCGCAGGGTGAAGCCGCAGAATTCCATGGGGATGGCGCTGGTGTTACGGGTGGGGAAGGGGGCGGATTGTACCCCAGGGGGCGCCTAAAAAATAGTCAATTTTCAGCCCCGGTAACAGACCCGTTCGAAATCGCTCCCGGATTGCAGGCGGCCGATCAGAGGCATGCGCCAGGTGCTGCCGTCGTAAACCTCCAGGGTTTGTTCTTCCTGGGTCTGGTATACGCCGGTGGGTAACACCAGGCTGGCAGGGGCTTTGAGGGCCGTAAAGGCGGGCAGCAGGAAAGCCCGCTGGAATTTTCCCAGCTTGCCTTCAGGTCTTACCGCCACGGCTTTGGGGACTCCGGGCAGCACGGTCAGGCCCAGCATGATGCTGTCGTCCTGGCACTGGACTAGCCATTGGACCTGGGCCAGCAGGTAGTCCTCCCCATCATGGGGGCGCACGGCCAGTAGCTGGCCATGGGCCACCCGGGAGAGAGGCGATTGCAGCAGGATGCGAAAGCCCGTGGGAGAGTGGTCCAGGAGTAGTCCGGCATGGGGCGGTGCCGGTTCCGCATCCCAGAGCAGAAAGTCGATGTCCTGGCGGCTCCAACTGGTGGTGGCGGCTGCGCGGATCAAGGCGTGAATCTGCTGCAGGCCGATGCCTACCTCGATGACCCCGGAATCCATGGAGCGCGGGAAGCGGCGGCCCAGGGGGCGGGGAATCCAGGCCTTGAGCAGGTGGTGATTCAGTACTTCGAGTCGCTCCTTGTCCAGGTCGCTGAGTCCGGGGGGCAACTGGGCCGAATCCCGGGCGGCCTGTTTGAGCTGGGCAATCAGGTCATCGCAGGCCAGCATGCGGTAGGCGTCAGGCGCCTTGTCCATCTGCGCCAGGAATTGCACGGGCAGGTCCTGCTCCAGATCGATCAGGGCATGGGGCCGGTGGGGTGGCAGAGGATCGGGTACGGTGGTGAGGTGCACCAGGGGCGCCCAATGATCGGCCAGCAGCCAGATCAGGTTGAAGTCGCCGGGGCTACGGCCGTAGGGGCTGGCCAGGTCCAGAAGCAGGAGAGTGACGTAGGCATCAATGCAACGCTGGCTGCGCCCCTCGATTTCGGCCAGGGGCTTTTCCACCTGGGTCTGGGCCAGGCCCAGGGCTTCGGCTCGGGCATAGAAACCGTTGGCCTGGCGCCAGAAGCCTTCGGGTAGCTGGCGGTGGGCAAGAAAATGATCCCGGCCACTCAGGGCCAGGTAATGGAGGCAGCGGTGCAATAAGGTGGCGACCCGCTCAACCGGTAATTGGGAGTCCAGCTGGGCTTGGAGCACCTGCTCCAGGCAGAGGGCGTAGGCATCCACGACCATTTGCCAGATGCTGGCACCGCGACGAAAGTGTCCTTCTCCCGTTTCATCCAGTTGCAGAGCCTTGCCCTGGTAGTGGCGAGCCTGGGCTTCCCGTACGAAATAGAGAGGCTCGGCGGCGTTTTCCAGCAGGACAAAGAGATTGTCTGTGGGCAGGGGAGATTGGAGCAGGTCAGTCAGGAAGTCGTGCAGTTGATCTTCCGCCTGGGGTGGATTGCCCAGGGGTAGGCTGGCAAGGATTTCCAGGCCGGAATACAGGTCGCTGGGTGGGGTGTGAGCTGGCGGGCTGGAGAGGGAGTGGGCTGGCAGCATGATGGCAGGCGGACCCTTAAGGGCGAATTCCGGAATGCCGATGCTACTATCATGGAAAAGCCCGGGGCAATAAGCCCTTTGGCATAGAGTGGCCCGCTGGTGGAATTCTTGCGGAATTCAGCCAAGCGGGCGCTCTGGGAAAGCTCAGGGCCAGGCTCGGGCGCCCCAGATCATGCGCCGTGCCACGAAATCCCGGGCGGGCGGGCACAAATCCAGACCCAGCAGACCCAGGCCTCGGGCCCAGCGCAGAGGCGGGGTGTTGTTGGAGAACAAACGCACCACCTTGTCCGTGAAGAAGGCGCCGCCACTGCGGTCCAGGCGTCGGGCGTCCGCATAGGTCTGCAGGGCCTTAGGCTCACCCGGGTCCTCTGTGCCGGACAACAGTTCCTGGGCCAGTTGCCAGGCGTCCCGTAAACCCAAGTTGAAGCCCTGACCGGAAACCGGGTGCAAGGTCTGGGCCGTGTTGCCGATCCACACTTCACGGGGGCCAATGAGTTCCTTACGCTGACGTAGGGCCAGGGGGAAGCGATCCCGGTGCCCCACAGCCGTGAACCCAAAGCGGCTGCCAAATTGGGTCGAGAGAGCCTGGAGGAAGGCCTGGTCATCCATGGCCATCAGGGCGTCGGCCTTGGCGGGCGGGACCGTGAAGACGATGGAAAATCCTTCTTCCAGAGGCAATAGGGCCAGGGGGCCGTCCGGGGTAAAGCGTTCCCAGGCCCGGTGGCCGTGGGGACGGTCGGGAATGGCATCGCAGATCACGGCGTGCTGACCATAGTCATCCACCTGCACGCCGGGATCATCTCCCGGTGTGCCTTCCGCGTGGATGAGCAAGCGGGCTGTCACACTGTGCTCCTGTCCCTGGCGGGAAAGGGTGATGCGGTGCCCATGGGCATCCTGGGTGTGCTGGGTTACCCGGGTTTCGTCGAGCACCTTGCAGCGCGCTTGCTGAGCGATGGCGGCCTGCAGGGCGGAGGCCAGATGCTTGTAACGCACCACGTAGCCCAGGGCGGGCAAACCCTGTTCGTCCTTGTGCATCAGGGTGCGGCCAAAGCCCCCCTTTTGGGACACATGGATGGTGTCAATGGCGGTGGCCTGAGCTGTCGGCCAAGCCCCCAGATGCGCCAGCAGTTGCCGGGCACCGTGGGACAGGGCCAGGGCGCGCGGGTCCTGAGCCTGGGCGGACAGGGGGCGTTGGTCCACCAGGGTAATGGACCAGGGGCTGTCCTTCAGGGCCAGGGCCAGAGTGGTGCCCACGGGGCCGGCGCCGATGATGAGGATGTCGGTGTGCATGGGCTCGGGAGCATCAGCCATGGTTCATGACCTCTTCGATTTCTGCCACGGTTTTGGGGGCGCTGGTGTACACCTTGCAGCCCTCGGGAGTGACCAGTACGTCGTCTTCGATGCGGATACCAATACCCCGCAGGGCTTCCGGCACGTCGGCGGCGGGGCGGATGTAGAGCCCGGGTTCCACGGTCAGGATCATGCCGAGGGTGAGGGGCATCCAGTCTTCCCCCTGCTTGTATTCGCCCGCATCGTGCACGTCTAGACCCAGCCAGTGGCCGGTCCGGTGCATGTAGAAGCGTTTGTAGTCGCCGGATTCGATCAGGCCATCCACGCTGCCCTGGAGCAGCTTCAGGTCCACCATGCCCTGGACCAGGACCCGCACGGCTTCATCGTGGGGGGTCATGAATCCGGCGCCGGGACGGGTGGCGGCAATGGCGGCGGCTTGAGCGGCCAGGACCACTTCGTAGCAGTCCTTCTGGGGGCCACTGAATCTGCCATTGACCGGGAAGGTCCGGGTGATGTCGGCCGCGTAACCCTCCAGTTCGCAGCCGGCGTCGATGAGCACCAGGGTACCGTCGGACAGGAGCTTGTCGTTTTCCACGTAATGGAGCACGCAGGCCCCGGCGCCGCCGGCCACGATGGGGTTGTAGGCGTGGGCAGAAGCGCCCCGGCGGCGGAATTCGTAGGTGAGTTCCGCTTCCAGCTCATATTCCGCCATGCCGGGTCGGCAGGCGGCCATGGCCCGGGCGTGGCCTGCCGAAGCGATGTCGGCGGAGCGCTGCATGATGTCCTGCTCGGCGGCATCCTTGACCATGCGCATGTGGTCCAGGGGCTGGCGCAGGTCATGAATGGTGGCGGGGGCCCGTTTGCCGGCCCGGCCTTGGGCGCGCACG
>QKDJ01000014.1 GCA_003252145.1 Azovibrio restrictus | reverse complement strand
AAGGTAGCCCCCAGGGGCACGATCATGGGCCCCAGCCAATCCATACCACTCACACCTGCCTGCAAGCCCGCCAGAATCTGTACTACCAAAGACCCCAACCAGACACCGGGCCACAACCGGGGTCCGAAAATCAACAGGGCGGCCAGAGCAATACCTGCGGAAGGAAAGATGGGGGCCGCATAACCCGGGGGAACAGCCAACTGGAGAGCCAATGCACCTACGACGCCATAAGCCGCGGCCAGAAAAAGGATCTGGGCAAGGACTCCGGGGGTACGCAGGGCGGATTTTTCTAACGACATGGCAGATTTCCAGGAAATTCTGCAACTGATTCTACTGTAGTCACGTCCAAGGATTGAGACAGGGGCGTGAAACATCCCGGTGTCCTCACACCGCTTATGCCTGCGTCACCTCCGCTATACTGCCCCTCCCCTAGCGCCCAGAGTGCCTAACCCGACGCCAGCCTGAAGGAGAACCCATGTCTATCACGCGTACCCTCACCACCCTGACCGGCAACAGCCAGCGGCTCGACGGCGGCTCCATGTTCGGCAATGCCCCGAGAGCCATGTGGGAACGCTGGCTGGCCCCTGACGATGTGCATCGGGTGCGGATCGCCTGCCGTTCCCTGCTAGTGGAGGAAAACGGACGGCGCATTCTGGTAGAGGCCGGAGACTGTGCCTTTTTCAGCCCGGAATTCCGCGCCCGCTTCGGTGTGGAAAGCGACCGCCACGCCCTGCTCGACGCTCTGACCTCCCATGGCCTGAGCGATGCCGACGTGGATTGCGTCGTGCTCACCCACCTGCACTTCGACCACGCAGGCGGCCTGCTGGCTGCCTGGGAAGAAGGGCAACCCGCCCGACTGCTGTTTCCCAAGGCCCGCTTCATCGTCAGCCGGCGTCAATGGGAACGGGCACGCGCACCCCACCCTCGGGACCGGGCCTCCTACATTCCCGAATTGCTGGATTTGATGGAAGCCAGTGGCCGCCTGGAACTGGTGGACGAAGGCACCACTTCCCCCACCTTGGGTGCGGACTGGCAGTTCCATTTCAGTGACGGCCACACCCCTGGCCAACTGCTCCCGGAAATCCGGATGCCCGACGGCCCCGTCCTGTTTGCCGGTGATCTGGTCCCTGGCGTGCCTTGGGTACACCTGCCCATCACCATGGGCTACGACCGTTTCCCCGAAGGCCTGATCGACGAAAAGACCCGCATCCTCACGGATCTGGCCCAGCGTAACGGGCGTCTGGTATTCACCCATGACCCGGACGTGGCCCTGGGGCGCCTGCAAAAAGATGCCAAGGGCCGCTACGGCGTGGCGGAGACCCAAGGGGAACTGAACCGCCTGGCCCAATAAAAAGAATTTACTCCAGCCAGGAACCCTTTGCCCTTTCGCAAGGTCGGAACAGCATGCAAAGAGCCAGACCACTGGCTTCTTGCTTGCGCAAACCCCAAATTCGACTCTTTTCGAGAAAGGCAGACCATGGAACAACCTACTCTTGGCCGCTGGCAATCTGCTGTGAGCCCTATGACCGTCAATGTCTCCAAAATCACCACCTACGAGGCCGCGCCGGAATTTTTCCTGCTCGAAGCCGACATTGAAGGTGACACCTGTGAAATGGAACTGGACCCGGATGAATGGGCCATGTTCGTGAAGGCCAACAAGCTGCAGCACTCCTGAGCTTCACCAAGGCAGATACGACAAGGCCCCGATTCCGGGGCCTTTTTCACATTCACACTATCAAGCTATCCCTTTAGAACAAGCGGGCCAATTGCTCGGCGAGCCCCCGCTCATTGGTGAAGCTCAGGTCATACATGGCAGAAAAGGCCTTGGCCTTTTCGTCTTCCAGACCCGCAATGCACATGAGGAATTGCTTGCGATCCAGGCCCAGGCGTTTCTTCAGCGCCAGATAATGATCCAGGTCCTGGCGGAACTCCCCGCTCTTGCATTCGATGCACACGGGAGTATTCCCATCAATGAGCATGAAAACATCCAGTTCATGCTGTTCGCCATTGCCTAGCGTCAGCTTTAACCCCCGGGCGCAGGAAAAGCGCCGCTTACGCTCCTTGGCATAGCGCAAACTGCTCATTAGCGCATGCCACTCCAGCCACTCCCCGTTGAAGAAATGGCGAATGGCCGGAGCTGTCTGCAAAATCAGCCGCACATTGTTTTCCGGCTTGTTGTGAAAGCACTTGGCCACAAAGGAAAAATCGTAAAGCTGCTGGCAAAAGGCTGAAATAGCCTTGGCATCCTCAGCCGACTTCTTCTCCAGATTAATGGTGGCGCTGGCATGTTCTTTCTGCTGGGACCAACGAATGCGCTCCAACACCTCTTTCAACACGGGCAGATTGGCGCCAATGGCCTCAGCCACCTCATCGAAGAAGCCGCTGGTATCCACACCTCGCAGATTGGCTTCCACCTTGATCTGCTTCTTGCGGAACCAGTCATAAATAGGGCCATGCTGCTGATCACTGGCCAGGAAGTCAGTGTTAGCCAGGTCTATCCCATCAAGCCTCGTATTTTCGGCTCCCGAAGTAGTTCCAGAAGCGCACCCTTTCAATTGGGCGATTTCCCGCTGGGCGGAAAAATAACGATCCAACAGTTTTTCAATGAAATACAGGGTGGGATAAATCTGGGCAGGAGCCCCACAGCGGGAACATTCCTGAGTTTTCCCGGCAAGAGCATCAGCCTGTTCAGCAAGCAGGCCACATTTGTTGCAACGGAAGATAGCCATAAAATCACATGGAAAACAAATGCGGAAAGTATAGCTTCAGGACAAAGGAATTACTGTGATTCGTTGCTCTTGGCCTTACTCTTCATGTAGTCGGGTAAAGGCTGGAGTTGTGGCGCCATGGCTGGGGGGTGTTCTTGCGCGAAGACCTGAATGCGGCGAATTCGATCCTCATGATCCGGATGGGTTGCCAGCAAGGTCGGCAAGGACAACACGGGTGTTTCCGCCGCAGCATACTCAAACAGGGCGGCAGCCCCCTCCACATGGCCGTAGCTCTGCTGCAGGCTTTCCAGAGCCAGGGCATCTGCTTCTGTTTCCTGGCTGCGACTAAAGGAAAGCATGGGCAGAATCCCCATCTGCCCCACCCAACGCTCCATAACCCCATCTCCTATCCCCGCCAGGGCTGAAAGCGCAAGAGTGACGGCAAAACCGCGCCCGGTCGCAACAATGGGATGGCGATAGCGAACATGGGCCATTTCGTGGGCCAACACCATGGCCAGGGCATTCTCATTGGGCATCACATCCAGCAGCCCCTGAAACACCACCACATGCCCCCCCAGGGTGGCCATGGCATTGACCGTATCCTTCTGGACGTAATGAACCGTCACCTGCATACCGTCAGGCAGATTCATGACGGAGGACAACCGGTCAGCCAAGGACTGAAGATAACGCTGGCGCTGCTGATCCAGCGGGTCCGTGCTGGGTTCCAGCCAGGGCGCCACGGCCCGACTGACGAGAGACTGCTCGTATGAAAAGGGGACATAGCGCACCAGATAGCCGGCCAGCAGGGCCAGCACGATCACAAAGGCTATGACGGAAAGTGACACTCCGAACAACAGGACGGCGAAATCCTTGAGGGGATGTACTGGCGATACATTGATCCCCTCGGGCACCGTCCTGTTTTCATAAGCCCCCATTCAGCGGGGCACCAGAGCCGTGCCATAGGCCATGACTTCCACAGCCCCAATACCTTGCCGCTGGCCTTGATGAATGGAAGAGGTTTCCACCCGTACATTCCAGACACTGGTCGCTCCCTGGGCCAGAGCCTGTGCCTTCATCCGCAACACAGCTTCACGGCGGGCACGTTCCAGAAGGGACTCATAGGCGCTGACGCGCCCTCCCACCAGATTACGCAGGGTTGCCACAAAGTGTTTGAAAAAATCCACAGACACCACCACGCTGCCGCAGACCAGGGTCACATGGGGAGAAAACATGTCCTGAGGGATGCGTCGTTCGTTGAAACAAAGCAGGTCCCGGGTTTCAGCTTCCCGCTGGATGATGGAGCGAAAGTGTCGCTTCTCAGCGATCTGACCGAAGACAAACCCTATCACCAGTAATACCAGGGTCAATATCAGCTCAAACATGGCTTACTCCGCCACAACGGCCGTACCGTAGGCGAAAAGCTCTGCTGCACCAGCCGCCACGGAGGAGGTGGAAAAGCGCACATTGAGCACCGCGTTGGCACCAATGGCCTCAGCCTGGGCCACCATGCGGCGCACCGCTTCTTCCCGGGATTCCGTAAGCAGCTCCGTATAACCCTTGAGTTCACCACCAACGATATTTTTCAGGCCAGCCATGAGGTCGCGCCCCACGTGCTTGGCCCGCACGGTGTTACCGCTGACCATACCCAGGTGCTGGGTGATTTTCTTGCCGGGGATGTATTCGATATTGGTGACAATCATTGTCCATGTCCTGAAAAAGAATGGACCCGGAACCGCCCGGGCCTGCAACAGGCCGGATTATGCCACCCAATCTATGACAAAGAATTAAAGCACCCCACAGCGGGGCAGTGCCTTCCAATATTTCTTAAACCGGCAGAGGTATGGCGCAGACAGGAATCTTGCCGGTTTCCAGGTAGATTTCGCAGCGCTCCAGATACTCCTTGGTGCTCTTGGGCATGGGCGTGCGGGCCCGGGTGATGTAGAACACCAGATCCCGCCCCTGGCGCAGCAACAACTGGCCGTCGGCCAGGCTGTAATGGGGATGCTTATGGCGCTCCGCCGCCGGACGGGGTACGGAACGAGGATGAAAATTCACCAGTTGCTCACCGGTAGTCACAAACTGGGCCCAGGCATCAAAAATGTCCGGATCGGTACGCAGGGTTTCCGTCTTCACCCGGGCGGCGGCCGCGAACTCACTGACAAAAGGCTCCACCCCATGAAAAGCGGGGATGGCACCGAAAATCCGCTCCATGCCCTTGGTGATTCGATCTATGTCCCGCAGGGTCTGACCGATCTTCATGTAGCGGCTTTCGTAGAAATCCTCCACGGGAATGGAGAAAGCCCGGAAAGGTTCGCCCCAGAGTTCATCGATCCCCTCGTCGCCGCTCCGGTGCTGCACGAAGCGCCCCAGATCCATGGCTTCCAGCAGGCAATGGCCGCACTCGCGCATCAAGGCATCATCGCTACGCACTTCCACGCCTTCGCCCTGTAGCTCCACCAGCTTGCGGAAGATGTCCATGGCCCGGTTGAACAGGGCACCGGCCAGCATGGCCCCCTTGACCCGCCGCTTGGCAGGATCGGTTTCCTGGGCATAGGCCTCCCGGGCCTCGGCCAGACGGGTACCGGGGATGTTGAGACCATGTTCCGTGTGATTGAAGAGGCGCCGGGTCAGGGCCTCGATGAGCCGCTTCTTGGCATCCAGGGAGTCTTCGGGCGCCGGATAGGTCTTGATCCAGTAGCCGTCGTAAAAAACCCGCTCCTGGCCGTCGATCATGCGCCGGGTTCCCTCTTCGGGAGGCGCATTTTTTGGGTCTGAAAATTCCAGTTGAAAGACGGTGCTCATGGCATCAATCTCCGGATGTTGCCAGGAAAAGCATAGCAAAAGTCATGCTTGACCATGGTTCAACGTCCTCGCCCTTGGCCACGGCGCCCGCCGCCAGAACGGGATGGCACCACCGCATCAAACCCTTCCCATTTGCTGGAAACGGACTTTCCATTGCGCCGCCCCTTGTTCTGGGCGCTACGCCCCGGGGTGGGCTTGCTGACAGGTTTGGCACTGGGGCCGGTCAGAGGCACCCGGTGATCCGGCTCAAAACCATGCATCTCCCTGCGCTCCAAAGTACGTCCCACCAAAGTCTCGATGGCCGCCAGCAGGGTCACTTCGTCGGCACAAACCAGGGAAATGGCCTCGCCGCTGGCCCCCGCGCGGCCAGTTCGGCCAATACGGTGCACGTAGTCCTCAGACACCTGGGGCAGGTCAAAATTCACCACTACCGGCAGGTCGTCAATATCCAGCCCCCGGGCCGCCACATCGGTGGCCACCAGCACCTGGACCTGACCTGCCTTGAAGGATTCCAGAGCCTTGAGGCGACTGGCCTGGGGCTTGTCCCCATGGATGGAGTCCGCCTGTACC
Organism: Azovibrio restrictus; assembly: GCA_003252145.1. Taxonomy (GTDB): domain Bacteria; phylum Pseudomonadota; class Gammaproteobacteria; order Burkholderiales; family Rhodocyclaceae; genus Azovibrio; species Azovibrio restrictus_A. The sequence goes on along the minus strand of QKDJ01000014.1, from coordinate 290 downwards.
CCCCGGGCCGCCAGAGTCGCCACCAGTTGCTCCACCCCCTTGCGGGTCTTCACAAAAACCAGCACCTGGCTCCAGCGTTTTTGCTTGAGCAGGTGGCAAAACAGTTCGGGCTTCTTCTTTTTGTCCACCGGCACCAGCCACTGCTTCACGGTCTTGGCCGTGCTGTTGCGGGGCGCCACTTCAATTTTCAGGGGGTCCCGCAAACGCTGCCCCGCCATGGCCCGGATATCGTCCGAGAAGGTGGCAGAAAACAGCAGGGTCTGGCGTTGCCGGGGCAGGGCTGCAAAGAC
>QKDJ01000113.1 GCA_003252145.1 Azovibrio restrictus | reverse complement strand
GAAAACTGGATCAGACGCCGAAAGGTCTCCCGCCAGGCTGCCGGCATGAGGAAGGGCATCACCCCTTCCAAAATCAACATCAGCGCAAATGCCAGCAGCAGGCTTTCCGTCATTTGGCGTTTTTCAGATACTTGAAGAAGTCGGAGTTGGGTTCCACCACCAGCACATCGTTCTTGCTGTTGAAGGTGGCCCGGTAGGCCTCCAGACTGCGATAGAAGGCATAGAACTCGGGGTTCTGGTTAAAGGCTTGACCATAGATGGATGCAGCCTTGGCGTCCCCCTCACCCTTGACCTTCTGGGCATCCCGATAGGCATCGGCAATGATCACTTCCCGCTGACGATCCGCATCGGCGCGAATTTTTTCGGCCTCGGCAGCCCCCTCGGAACGCAGTTCATTGGCCACCCGCTTACGCTCGGCTTCCATACGGCGATACACCGCATCGGACACTTCCTGGGGCAGCTCCACCCGCTTCAGACGTACATCGAGAATCTGCACACCGATCTTGCGAGCGTCCGCATCGGCCTTGCCGCGCATGTCTTCCATGATCTTGTCCCGCTCGCCGGACACCACATCATGGACGGTGCGCTTGCCGAACTCGCCCCGCAGGCTGTCATTGACGGTCTGGGACAGGCGGGTCCGGGCCCGGGATTCATCGCCGCCCACGGACACGTAGTAGAGCTTGGGATCCACAATGCGCCATTTGACGAAGGAATCCACCAGCACGTTCTTCTTCTCGGAAGTGATGAAACGCTCGGGTTCCTGGCTGTCCAGGGTCTGCACCCGGTTATCGAAGAAACGTACGTTCTGGATCATGGGCCACTTGAAATTGAGGCCCGGCTTGGTAATCACCTGCTTCACTTCACCCAACTGGAAGATCATCGCAAACTGGCGTTGATCCACGGTAAACAGGGACATGGAGGCCACGATCAGCAACAGGCCGACGGTGGCACCTAGGACTTGCAACTTGCCGTTCATTAGCGGCCCTCCCGATCACGGGAACGGAGGTCGCGGGACGAACCCGTATCAAAACCCCGCTCCACCTGCGGCGGAACATCCCCGGCAAAGGCCGAGCCTTGAGTGGTATTACGGACGGCACTGGCGGCAGACGCATTACCAGCAGCCTGCTGTTGCATGACCGCACCGGCCCCCGCTTGCATCAGCTTATCCAGAGGCAGGTAGAGCAGATTGCCCTGGCCCTTGGCATCCACCATCACCTTGCTGGTGTTGGCATAGACCTGTTGCATGGTTTCCAGGTACAGGCGCTGACGGGTCACCTCGGGCGCCTTGGAATATTCGGCCAGCACCTGCTTGAAGCGGCTGGCGTCACCCTCGGCGGTGGCAATCATGCGCTGCTTGTAGCCATCGGCTTCCTGCAGCAGGCGAGCGGCCGTACCCCGGGCCTTGGGAATCACGTCGTTGGCGTAGGCCTGACCTTCGTTCTTCTGACGTTCCTTGTCCTGACCGGCCTTTACCGCGTCATCAAAGGCAGACTGCACCTGCTCAGGGGGCTGGGCGTTCTGCATGGTGACCTTGGAGATGATGATGCCTGTCTTGTAGCGATCCAGGATTTCCTGCATCAGGGTGGTGGCCTGGGAAGCTACCTGTTCGCGCCCTTCATAGAGCACGAAGTCCATCTTGCTCTTGCCCACGATTTCCCGCACGGCGGTTTCTGCCGCCTGCATCACGGCCTCGTCCGGGAAACGGTTCTGGAACAGATACTCGGTGGGATCCTTGAGGAAGTACTGCACGGCAAACTGGATATTGATGATGTTTTCATCGTCCGTCAGCATCAGGGCTTCCTTGAGAACCTTGTTGCGTTCGGTATTCCGATAACCGATTTCCAGGGTCCGCACACCGGTGAGATTCACCACTTCGTGGGATTGGATGGGGTAAGGCATACGCCAACGCAGACCCGGCTCCGTGGTTTCCACGAACTTGCCGAATTGCAGCACCACACCCCGCTGAGAAGCATCCACGATGTAGAAGCCGGAAGCCATCCACACCAGAGCCACCAGACCGATCAACACGCCGATGCCGCCGCCGATGGCCTTGGGATTCAGATCCACAGGAGGACGATCATCACCGCCACCATTGCCGCCCCGGTTCTTTTTGCCGAACAGGCCGTTGATCTTGTTATTCAGGTCGCGCCAGATGTCCTCCAGGTCAGGAGGACCTTGAGGAGGACGGCGGCCACCGCCGCCTTGGTCGTCGTTGCCACCCCGACCGCCCCATTGGGGGTCGTTGATGGACATGAGAATGCCTAGGGTTGAAATCATGGAATGTCCGTCAGAAGCTCAAGAAAGATTCAAAATGGGTCGGAATCGGATTCCGCCCCTTCGACTGATTCCAGCCGGGCCGCCTCGGCCCGTGCTGCTCTTAGGGTTCGTTTCTCCCGGGCGCATTCCCCGAGTACATCGCGCAGCAGAGGAAGTCCATCGCCTGTCCGCGCACTCAATTTGACGCGCTGGATTCTACCATAGCCGTCTCGCTCCACCGCCGGCGCAACCCCGGTCAGGTCCACCTTGTTCCAGACCAGAATCTGGGGCACATGCTGGGCGCCGATTTCTTCCAGCACTTTGTTGACCTCGCTGATCTGCTCATCCCGGGCGGGGCTGGCACTATCCACCACGTGCAGCAGGATGTCCGCATCCCCCGTAGCCTCCAGGGTGGCCTGGAAGGCAGCCACCAGGGAGTGAGGCAAATCACGGATGAAGCCCACCGTATCCGAGAGAATCACGTGACCTGCGTCCTCCAGCCAGAGTTTGCGCGAAGTGGTATCCAGCGTTGCAAAAAGCTGATTGGCCGCATAGACCCCGGCTTTAGTCAGCACATTGAACAGGGTGGATTTACCTGCATTGGTATAACCCACCAGGGACACGTTCAGCACATCCCCCTTGAGACGAGCCTTGCGCTGCACATTCCGTTGACGGGAAAGCTTGTGAATTCGTTCCTTCAGAGCCTTGACCCGGCCCCCCAGCAAGCGTCGGTCCGTTTCCAACTGGGTTTCCCCTGGACCTCGTAGGCCGATCCCCCCTCGTTGCCGCTCCAGGTGGGTCCAGCCTCGCACCAGGCGGGTAGAAAGATGCTCCAGCTGAGCCAGCTCCACCTGCAGCTTGCCCTCGGCACTCTGGGCCCGCAGGGCAAAGATGTCGAGAATCAGGCTAGTCCGGTCGATGACCCGGCACTGGAGCTCCCGCTCCAGGTTGCGTTGCTGCACCGGGGATAGCTCATGGTTGAAGATCACCAGATCAGATTGGGTAGCCGCCAGGATGGCGCCGATTTCCGCCACCTTGCCCTTGCCCGCGTAGGTCTTGGGATCCGGGCTCTGACGACGGCCGGTGATTTCAGCGGTGACCATTCCTCCGGCCGACTCGGTCAGCAGGCGCACCTCTTCCAGCCGCTCGGGAATATCCCGCTGGCCAAAATCCAGTTGCACGAGGACTGCCCGTTCGCCGGCTTCCGGACGATCAAGCATGAGAAGCACCAAAAGGAAGCGGGGACACCCGGATCGGGGTCCCCGCCTTAGGGGGAATGCGGAAGATCAATTCAATCAGGCTTCAGCGACCTGGTCCTGCTGAATATTCACGGGACGGGCCGGTACCACGGTGGAAATGGCGTGCTTGTACACCATCTGGGTCACCGTATTCTTGAGGAGCACCACGTACTGGTCGAAGGATTCGATCTGACCCTGCAACTTGATGCCATTGACCAGATAAATGGAAACCGGGACATGTTCCCGGCGCAGGGTGTTGAGGAAGGGGTCTTGTAACAGTTGCCCTTTATTGCTCATGGTGTGGACTCCAAGAGTAGTTGTTATTGGTTTGCCTAATTTACCCAATTTCCAAGGGGGGCGCCAGCCGGATATGCGGCCACGCCCCTCTTTCCGCGCTTAATCCTTGTTTGCGTAAGGGTTATGTGCGGTATTGAATTGGATGCGTAACGGGGTACCGTCCAGTTTGAAGACGTGACGGAAGGTATTTTCAAGGTAGCGCTGGTAACTATTGGGAACGTGCTCCAGGGCATTGCCGTGAATGACGATGATGGGCGGATTGGAGCCCCCCTGGTGGGCATAGCGCATCTTGGGGCGGAAGGCTCCATGACGCGGAGGTGCCTGACGGGCCACCGCATCCAGCAGAACCCGGGTCAGCTTGGGCGTAGGCAGCTTGGCCATGGCCGCGGCGTAAGCAGCATTGACCGACTGGAACATCTTGTCCAGACCGAAGTTCTCCCGGGCCGAGATGAAATGTATCTTGGCGAAGTCCAGGAACTTGAGCTTGCGCTCCAAAGCACCCCGAATCAGTTCCTTGGCGTAGTGATCCAGACCATCCCACTTGTTGACCGCCACCACCAGGGCGCGGCCCGATTGCACGACGAAGTCCGCCACATGGGCATCCTGGTCGGAAATATCCTGCTGGGCATCCAGCATGAGGATCACCACGTGGGCATCTTCAATGGATTGCAGGGTCTTCACCACGGAGAATTTCTCGATGGCCTCGAATACCTTGCCCTTCTTGCGCAACCCGGCGGTGTCGATGAGGCTGTACTTGCGTCCGCCCCGCTCGAAATCCACGTAGATGGCATCCCGGGTAGTGCCCGGCATATCAAAGGCAATGACCCGCTCTTCGCCGATCAAGGCGTTGATCAAAGTGGATTTACCCACATTGGGACGACCGGCAATGGCCACCTTGAGCACATCGGGGCGCTCTTCCTCTTCCTCGGGCTCCGGGAAACTATCCAGGGCCAGATCCACCAGATGGCGAACCCCTTCCCCGTGGGAAGCGGAAATAGGATGAGGCTCACCCAATCCCAGTTCGTGGAACTCGGCGGACACCATGCCTTGATTCATCCCCTCGGTCTTGTTGACCGCCAGGAACACCGGCCGCTCCAGGCGCCGCAGCTTGTTGGCGATTTCCTTGTCCTGGGGGGTGATCCCGCCCCGACCATCCACCACGAAAATGATGGCATCGGCTTCGGCAATGGCCTGCTCGGTCTGACGGGCCATTTCATGGAGGATGCCCTCCTTGACCAGGGGCTCGAAACCGCCGGTATCCACCACCAGGAAGGGCTTGCTGCCCATGCGGCCGTGGCCGTAGTGGCGATCCCGGGTCAGACCGGAAAAGTCGGCCACGATGGCGTCACGGCTGCGGGTCAGCCGGTTGAAAAGGGTGGACTTGCCCACATTGGGCCGGCCGACCAGGGCCAGGGTTGGCTTCATTGAACTTCCAGTGCGTAAACATGCCCTTGGCGGGTCTGGACCAGAATCCGGTTCCCCAGCATTTGCGGGGCCGTGGTCACAGGACTGCCATCGGTATTAAAGCGGGCGGAGAAACTACCATCATCCCGACGCAGCAGATGCACCACGCCCTGGGCATCTCCCACTGCCAGATGGTTGCGCCCCACAACCAGGGGGGCAGTCACCTGCCGCAGATACAGCTTGTCCTGTTTCCAGAGACTACTCCCGGAACTCAGGGCGAGGGCATGAATGGCCCCCTGATCATCTGTCACGAACGCAGCCCGACCATCCAGGGCCAGGCCTGCAGAGGAGGACATGTCCCGGGACCAGACGGTGTTACCGCCCTGGGAAAAGTCGAAACAGGTGACTTTTCCTTGAAAGGCCACCGCGCAGCCGAGGGGACCAGAAGCTGCTGGCGTGGAGACTACATCAGCCATGCGATCCAATTCGGTCGCTCCTTTAGGAAGCGCCACCGTACCTTCCCAAGCAGGAGCCCCATTGTGCACGGCCAAAGCCACCAACTTGCCTCCCGGGAATCCGGTCAGGACAAAATTATCGGCCCGGATCATGGGCGCGGAATTACGCAGGGACAGGGTAGGCGTGGGACGCTGATACAGCCACTTCTGCTTACCCTGGGCATCCAGAGCCACAACCCGGTTGTCGCCGCTTCTCACCAGAATCAGGTCGCCATCCACCAGGGGAGGCGCCAGCACTTCGCTGCTGACCTTGGCTTGCCACTGGGCCGAGCCATCCTTGGCGGAGAAGGCCAGAACCTCCCCTTCCCGGGTCCCCACCACTACCAGCTGACCATCGCTGCCAACCCCGGCAGACAGGGGTTTCTTGGCCTCGATACGCCAGGCGGCCTGACCATTTTCCAACTTGGCAATACTGCCATCGGCGGCAGCCACATACACGGCCTCACCCACCACGGCCGGATAGAACACGGCTGACTCTGCCTTGCCTATCTTGTAGGACCAGGCCTCACGGATTTCCGCACTGGACTCGATGGGAGTCAGCTCGGCCATCTTGGGGCCTTTGCTGGCAAAGGGGTTGAGGCTATCCGGGATGATGGAGGCACAACCGCCCAACATCCCGGTCATCAGCAACACCAGCGGCAGGTGACGGGTACGCATCAGGCCCCACCTCCCA
>QKDJ01000263.1 GCA_003252145.1 Azovibrio restrictus | reverse complement strand
GATAGCGGAGCCTTGGTCGGGGCCGGCTGACGCTTCTTCTTGTTGCCCGGAGGGTATTCGTACTCGGCGTCGGGCTCGAAGCCGGTCACGACCACCTGTTCGATCTGCTTCTTGATCAGCTTTTCGATGTCCACCAGGTAACCCACTTCGGCAGCGGTCACCAGGGAAACGGCATTGCCCTCGCGGCCGGCGCGACCCGTCCGGCCGATCCGGTGCACGTAATCCTCAGGCACATGGGGCAGTTCGTAATTGATGACGTGTGGCAGGTCTTCAATATCCAGACCCCGGGCTGCCACATCGGTGGCGACCAGCACTGTGATGCTGCCGCTCTTGAAAGCGTCCAGGGCCTTGATCCGCTCCATCTGGCTCTTGTCCCCGTGAATGGCATCCGCGTGGATACCTGAACGCTGCAGTTCCCGAGCCAGTCTGGAGCAGCCCTGCTTGGTGCGGGTGAAGACGATGCACTGATTGATGTCGCCGGATCTCAACAGACGGGTAAGCAGGGGACGCTTGCCATATTCCGAGACCGGATAGACCCGATGGGTGATGGTGTCGGAAACCTGGTTGCGGCGCGCCACTTCCACCAGGGTAGGGCTTTGCAGCATGGTGTCGGCCAGCCGCTTGATTTCATCCGAGAAGGTGGCCGAGAACAACAGGCTCTGGCGCTGGGCCGGCAGCATGTTCAGGATGCGCTTGATGTCCGGAATGAAGCCCATGTCCAGCATGCGGTCGGCTTCGTCCAGCACCAGGGCCTGAACCGAATTGAAGTTCACGGTTTTCTGTTCCACATGGTCCAGCAGCCGTCCCGGCGTGGCCACCAGGATCTCCACGCCCTTCTTCAGTTCAGCGATCTGGGGCTTGATATCCACGCCGCCGTAGGCGCACATGGCACGCAGGGGCGTGTGCTTGCTGTACTCTTTGACGGATTCGAAGACCTGTAGGGCCAGTTCCCGGGTCGGTGCCAGGATCAGGGCACGTACAGGGTGCTTGGCCGGTGAGGGGCTGGGCGTGGCAAAGGGCAGCATGCGCTGCAGAATGGGTAGGGTGAAAGCGGCGGTCTTGCCGGTGCCCGTCTGGGCGCCCCCCATGATGTCCTTGCCGGATAGAACCAGAGGAATGGCCTGGGCCTGGATGGGCGTGGGACGGGTATAGCCGGACTCGGCAATGGCTTTCAGAAGCTCCGGGGCTAGCCCCAGATCGGCAAAAGTGATGTCCCGGGACTCGCTCTCGGGGCAGGGGGAGGGTTCCCCTGTGGATATGTTCTCGCTCATAGGCGGGCGATTATACGCCCCTGCTCGTCCCATGGCGGTTTTTGGCGAGAATCGGAAGGCTTGGGTCAGTGCGTGTTGCTGGCCGGGGCGGATGGGGGTTCGGTAGCACCAGCCGGCTTTTCGGTGGATTTGTCATCAGCAGCACCAGTAGCGGCTTCCGGGGCGCCTGAATTTTCTGCACCAGGGACGACTTTACGTTTTTTGCTGCTGGAGGGAGGCGGAGGAGGGGGAAGCTGGGGCGCGACGGTCTCGATGTTGTTGGTACGCATGTATTCGTCCATTTCCCGCCAGCCGGTGAAGACGGATTCCTTGGGTAGCCAGGTGTAGATGGCGTAGCAATCCTCAATAGCTCGTCCGGAATGGCGGCAGCCACCGCCCACGGCCTTGCCCTCTGCATCCAGGCGGGCTTCCTTCTTGGCCGGGTCTTCCAACCCGAGTCGGTTGCTCAACTGGTCGCATGCACTCAAGGTGATGACGAGCGACAGGGCGAGGATGGGCAAGGGCACGTATTTCATGGATGTCATTTTCCCATAGAACAGGGGTTCGGGCGAGGCTGGATTGCAAGAAAGATGTGTGCAAGTGGATTCATTTTTTTGTCTTTTAGCGCTGTATAATCAAAGTTCTGTCTGATTCTGGAGTTGCCAATGCAGTACGCTTTCAAGCCTCTTGCCCTTGCCATGCTGATCGCCGTTTCCGGTTCTGTGCTGGCGGCTCCGGCCAAAAAAGGGGCTTCTGCTGAAAAGGCCGCCAAGGCCCCCGTCATGACGGAAATCGAATTTTCCCATCAACTGGGAGGTGCCAGCGCTGAGCGCCTGGCTGCTCTGGTAGAACGTTTTAATAGCCAACAAAAGGATGTGGTGGTCAAGTTGGTGCAGGCCGAGACTGCTGGCAAGCCGACTCAACTGAACCTGGCTTCCACTTCCACCGTGGCCAATTTCATGGCCAATCAAGCCGCCTTCAAGCCCGTATATCAGGTGCTCAAGGAAACCCGGGAAAAGCTGCCCAACAGCGATCTGTCATCAGACCTGATGGTGGGAGAGAGCCCCGCCAAGCTGACGGCCCTGCCCGTGGCTTTTTCCACCCCCGTGCTGTTCTATAACAAGCGCGTGTTCCGGCAACTGGGGCTGGACCCTGAAAAGCCTCCCCGCACCTGGCAGGAAATGCAGAACGTGGCGGGTGAGTTGCTGGACAAGGGCGTTTCCTGTCCCTACACCTCCTCCTGGCCTGTCTGGGTGCACATCGATAACGTGAGTTCGGTGTCTGGCGCCCAAGTGGCTGACAAGAAGGGCGAGCTGGGTTTCAACGGTCTGATGCAGGTCAAGCATGTGGCCATGCTGGCCACCTGGTACAAGGCCAATTATTTCCACTCCTTCGGTCGCGCCAATGAAGCGGATCAGCACTTCTACAAGGGCGAGTGCGCCATGCTGACCTCTGATTCCCTGGCCAACAGCTACCTGCGGGATGCGCCGGGTGTGGAACTGGGCGTGGCTCCCCTGCCTTACCATGAAGACACCTATGGCGGCCCGCAACACACTCTGGCAGCCGGTGCTTCCATTTGGGTGGGTGGCGGTTACAAGGCTGCGGATTACAAGGCCGTGGCCAAGTTCATTCGTTTCATCGTGGCTCCGGATACCCAGATGGAGCTGGCCCGTGTCGGTGGCTTCCTGCCCCTGACCAATTCCGTGCGCAAGACCATCAAGAGCAAACTCCTGAAGGATGAGGAGCAGGTGCTGGACGTGGCCTACGCCTCCATGCAAGGCAAGGGCGGGTCTCAGCCCATGCGGGCTTCCTCCCTGGATCCCGTACGCACAATCGTGGATGAGGAACTGGAGCAGGTCTGGGCTGACAAGAAGCCGGCCAAGCTGGCGCTGGACAATGCTGTGAGCCGTTGTAACGCCCTGCTGTCCTCCAAGCCCACGCTGAAGAAGGCCGTGTCCTTCTGATCCCGCCCCGGGCGCCTCCCGGGGATGTTGCGAAAACCCGCCTTGTGGCGGGTTTTTCTTTGTAAAATCCCGTCTTTACCGAATTCAATCGACATCCGCCCATGAAAAGCGCTGAAATCCGCGAGAAGTTCCTCAAGTTCTTTGAGTCCAAGGGTCATCAGATCGTGGCCTCCAGTTCCCTGGTGCCCCATGAGGACCCGACTCTGCTGTTTACCAACGCCGGGATGAACCAGTTCAAGGACGTTTTCCTGGGTTTCGACAAGCGCCCCTACACCCGTGCCACCACCTCCCAGAAGTGCGTCCGTGCCGGTGGCAAGCATAATGACCTGGAAAACGTGGGTTACACCGCCCGGCACCACACCTTCTTCGAGATGCTGGGCAATTTCAGCTTTGGCGACTACTTCAAGCGTGACGCCATTACTTACGCCTGGGAACTGCTGACCGAAGTCTTCAAGCTGCCCAAGGACAAGCTCTACGTCACCGTCTATGCGGAAGATGACGAGGCTTTCGACATCTGGACCAAGGAAGTGGGCCTGGCCCCCGAGCGGGTGATTCGTATCGGCGACAACAAGGGTAGCCGCTACGCCTCCGACAACTTCTGGATGATGGGCGACACCGGTCCCTGCGGTCCCTGCACGGAAATCTTCTACGACCACGGGGAACACATCTGGGGCGGCCTGCCCGGTACCCCGGAAGAGGACGGTGATCGCTACATCGAAATCTGGAACAACGTGTTCATGCAGTTCAACCGGGACGAAGCCGGGGTCATGCATCCCCTGCCCAAGCCCAGCGTGGATACGGGCATGGGCCTGGAGCGGATTTCCGCCGTGCTGCAGCACGTGCATGCCAACTATGAGATCGACCTGTTCCAGGCCCTGATCCAGGCGGCTGCCCGGGAAACCTCCACCACCGACATGGACAGCCCCAGCCTCAAGGTGTTGGCTGATCACATCCGCGCCTGTTCCTTCCTGATCGCCGACGGAGTAATTCCCGGCAACGAAGGTCGGGGCTATGTGCTGCGCCGGATTATTCGCCGCGCCATCCGTCACGGCTACAAGCTGGGGGCCCGGGCTGCCTTCTTCCACAAGTTGGTGCCCGATCTGGTGGCCCAGATGGGCGAGGCCTATCCGGAACTCAAGGAGCATCAGGCCAAGGTCACTGGCACCCTGAAACTGGAAGAGGATCGTTTCTTTGCCACCATCGAGCACGGCATGGCCATTCTCGAAGCCGAACTGGCGGATATGGTGGCCAAGGGCGTCAAGGTCTTCAATGGCGAAACCGCTTTCAAGCTGCACGACACCTATGGCTTCCCCCTGGACCTGACCGCCGACATCTGTCGTGAGCGGGAAATGACTGTGGATGCAGCCGCTTTCGACGCTGCCATGGCCCAGCAGAAGGAACAGGCCCGGGCTGCCGGCAAGTTCAAGATGGCCGCCAATCTGGAATATGACGGTCCCGCCTCCACCTTCCACGGTTATGAAAACCTGGAAGCGGCTGGCCAGGTGCTGGCCCTATACAAGGATGGAGCTCCCGTTCAGAGTCTGGAAGAGGGCGACATGGGCGTGGTGGTGCTGGATAACACCCCCTTCTATGCCGAGTCCGGCGGCCAAGTGGGCGACCGGGGCGAGATTCGTGCCGGTGGTCTGTTTGCCGTAGAAGACACCCAAAAGATTCAGGCCACCGTGTTCGGTCACCACGGGGTGGTGAAGACCGGCCGTCTGGCCGTGGGTGACGCCGTTAAGGCCAAGGTGGATACGGTGGCCCGGGCCGCCACGGCTCGCAACCACTCGGTGACCCACCTGATGCACAAGGCCCTGCGCGAAGTGCTGGGCTCCCATGTGCAACAAAAGGGCTCCCAGGTGGATCCGGACAAGACCCGCTTTGACTTCGCCCACAATGCGCCCATGAGTGCCGAGGAAATCCGCGAAGTGGAAGAAATCGTCAATGCCGAGATTCTCGCCAACGCCGATACGGACTCCCGGGTCATGGCCATCGACGACGCCCAGAAATCCGGCGCCATGATGCTCTTCGGTGAGAAGTACGGGGACGAAGTGCGGGTGGTGGCCATCGGTTCCTCCAAGGAACTTTGTGGTGGTACCCACGTGTCCCGCAGCGGCGACATCGGTCTGTTCAAGATTCTGGCTGAAAGTGGTGTGGCCGCCGGGGTGCGTCGAGTGGAAGCCATCACCGGCACCAATGCCCTGCGCTACGTGCAGGAGCAGGAGCGCCGGGTTCAGGGTATTTCTTCCCTGCTCAAGACTCAGCCCGACGAAGTGGCCGAGCGGGTCGCCGGCATCATGGATAACGTGAAGGCGCTGGAAAAGGAACTGGCTCGTTTGAAGTCCAAGCTGGCCGCCAGCCAGGGTGACGACCTGGCAGCTCAGGCCGCTGACGTGGCCGGGGCCAAGGTGCTGGCCGCTACCTTGGAAGGGGCGGATGTGCCCACCCTGCGGGAAACCCTGGACAAGTTGAAGGACAAACTCAAGTCCGCCGCCATCGTGCTGGCCAGCGTCAATGATGGCAAGGTGAGCCTGATCGCCGGTGTGACTGCCGACCTGACCGGTAAGGTCAAGGCGGGGGAACTGGTGAACTTTGTCGCCCAGCAGGTAGGTGGCAAGGGCGGCGGTCGTCCCGACATGGCCCAGGCCGGGGGTACCGAGCCCGCCAAGCTGCCCGAGGCCCTGGCTGGAGTGCAAGCCTGGGTGGCTGGCAAGTTGTAAAGGAAGCCAGCGGCTTCGGCCGCCTGAGCGCAAAAAAGCCGAGGTTGATGCCTCGGCTTTTTCATCTGGCCCTGTAAACACGCAGGGCCTGCATTCTGAATCGTGGTTTTCCCCCTTTAGCCATTACACTTCCAGCCTCGCCGGGCACTGCTGGTACCTGCGGTGGCTATTGCCCCACTGCCGGACGTTGTCTTTCCTGTTGTTCCCTCTTTTGGCCGGCATTTATTTCCAAGGTTTTCAAAGGTTTTTCCATGCAAACAATCCACGAAGTTGACGCCCTCCTGCTCATGGCCACCATGCTGGCCTCGAAGCGGCGGCCAGCGGATCTGGTCGAGATCATGGCGGCAGCCGATCTGGTCCATGGTTCCGTTCCTGCCGTGAACAAGCTGGTCGAGTCTTTTGCCCGCCTGGGCACGGCCGGCCTGCTGATCGAAGCGGAGGGCGGTTTTTC
>QKDJ01000231.1 GCA_003252145.1 Azovibrio restrictus | reverse complement strand
TGACCGACGACCAGGGGAAGCAGTTGAAAGTCGTTCAGGGTGCATTGGAGAAAGGGCAATTGCACCTCCAGGGCGTGTTCCTGAACGTGGGGCAGGTCGCTGACCTGAACCTGGGGCAGATCCCGCAGGGTCGTCAGGATACTTTGATCCACCGGGATCAAGCCCAGGGGGGAGGCAAATTCCTCCCAGCTGGGGATGGCGATACCTTTGAGGGGAACCCGGTGATTGGGCCCCAATAACACGACTTTTTTGATGCCGTCGCGCCAGGGGGGCAACAGGGCATAGGCTTGGGCTGCGGTAGCACCCGAGTAGATGTAGCCCGCGTGGGGCACGATCAGGGCCTTGGGTTGCTGACTCGGAGGCTCGGTGTGGGCTGCGGCCAGCAGGGTTTCAACCTGCTGGCGCAACTGATCCGGATCCGCCGGGTAGAACATGCCGGCCACGGCGGTAGGGCGGATGCTGCGGTGGGTCTGATGCATGACTGTCCTTTAACCGAGCAAGAGAAAGTGCTCTCTTCACTTTAGTTCAGGGACAGGGGGCTTTCAGAGTTCTTCCTGGCGCAGCATGAAGACGTACTGGTCACCGGCAGCCGTATCCAGCCAGGTGAAGGGCAGCTGCGGATAGGCGGCTTCCAGCACTTCCCGGTTGTGTCCGATCTCCACCACCAGGGTACCGCCAGGATTTAGCCGGGCCTTGGCTTCGGCCAGGATGCGGCGGGTGAAGTCCAGACCATCTTCCCCGGAACCCAGGGCCAGTTCGGGCTCCTTCAGGTATTCGGGGGGCAGGGCGGCGACGGAGGGCGCATCCACATAGGGCGGGTTGGAAATGATCAGGTCGTAGGTTTCCTCGCCCAGGGCGCTCAGGCCGTCCGACTCGATCAGGCGGATGCGTTCCTGCAACTGGTAATCCACCACATTCCTGCGGGCCACGGCCAGGGCATCAGGGGAGATGTCGATGGCGTCCACCTGGGCCTCGGGGAAATTGAGGGCCGTGAGGATGGCCAGGCAACCGGAGCCGGTGCACAGGTCCAGGGCACTTTCCACCTGCCAAGGATCGTCGATCCAGGGAGTGAGTTGCTCATCCAACAGCTCGGCAATAAAGGAGCGGGGGACGATGACCCGTTCATCCACGTAGAAGCGGTGCTCGCCCAGCCAGGCTTCCTTGGTCAGGTAAGCGGCGGGAACCCGCTCCTGCACCCGACGTTCGTAGATACGCAGCAGGGCGCTCTTTTCCTTGGGCAGCAGCCTGGCGTCCAGGAAGGGCTCCAGGCGATCCAGGGGCAGGTGCAGGGTATGCAGGGTCAGATAGACCGCTTCATCCCAGGCATTGTCGCTGCCGTGGCCGAAAAACAGCCCGGCCTCATTGAAGTGGCTGACCGCAAAGCGCAGGCAGTCCCGGATGGTGTGCAGATCGTTGCGGGCGTTATCAAACATGGAGGATCGTCTCCAGAATGCGTTGGTAAATACCGGTCAGCTTGGGCAGGGCATCCACGGCGATGCATTCGTCAATCTTGTGGCTGGTGGCATTGACCGGACCCACTTCCACCATTTGTGGGCAGATGGCGGCGATGAAGCGGCCATCGGAGGTGCCGCCCGTGGTGGAAAGTTCGGTGGTGAGGCCGGTTTCCGCCTGGATGGCGGCGCTTACCGCATCAGCCAGCACGCCTCGGCCCGTGAGGAAGGGGCGGGCGCCCAGGGTCCAGGTGATCTCGTATTCCAGGCCATGCTTGTCCAGGATGGCGGTGAAACGCTGCTGCAGGCTTTCCGGTGTGCTGGCGGTGGAGAAGCGGAAGTTGAACATCAGGTCCGCATGGGCGGGCACCACGTTGTTGGCGCCGGTACCTGCGTGGATATTGGAAACCTGCCAGGTGGTGGGTTGGAAGTATTCGTTGCCTTCATCCCAGGTGGTGGCGGCCAGTTCAGCCAGGGCCGGAGCCACCTGATGGATGGGATTGCGGCCCTTTTCCGGATAGGCGATGTGGCACTGGATACCCTTGACCCGGAGCTTGCCCGAGAGGGAGCCCCGTCGGCCATTCTTCACCATGTCGCCCACGGTCTTGACCGAGGTGGGTTCGCCGATGATGCAGTAGTCCAGGGTCTCGCCCCGGGCCTGTAGCGCTTCCACCACCGCTACAGTGCCATCCAGGGCATCCCCTTCCTCGTCGGAAGTGATCAGGAAGGCGATGGAGCCGGGATGATCCGGATGCTGGGCCACGAAACGCTCCACGGCCACGATCATGGCAGCGATGGAGGATTTCATGTCGGCGGCGCCCCGGCCATAGAGATAGCCGTCCCGCACTTCAGGCTCGAAGGGATGGGAAGTCCATTGCTCCAGGGGGCCGGTGGGCACCACGTCCACGTGGCCGGCAAAGCAGAAGACGGGCTTGGCTGTGCCGCGTCGGGCCAGGAGGTTCAGGGTGTCGCCCCGGTTGATGGCCTCGAAGCTGAAACCCAGAGGGGCCAGACGGGACTTGATCAGCTCCAGGGAGCCCCCATCGGCAGGGGTGACGGAGGGGCAGGCGAGCAGGGCCTGGGCCAAGCTCAGGGTGGCGTCGTTAGTCATGGTGCGTGGGAGGTGGGGAGCAGGCAGGGGCCCCGGTTGGGGCCCTTGTTTTTATTGAGCGGCAGCTTCTTCTTCGTCATCCGAGAGGGAAATGGTGAACTCCTTGAAGGAGGTCCCGTTTTCCGATTCACTCTCGAATTCGAGGGTGCTGTCCGTGCGCTTTTTCTTGTCGTCCTGGCCGTTGCTGGCGGTGATTTCCGAGTTGTTGATGAGCCAGGACAGGTTGGTGGGGGAGTCAGAGTTGGCCAGGGCTTCGTCCAGGGTGATGACCCCATCCCGGTACAGGCGGAACAAGTCCTGTTCGAAGGTCTGGGAACCGGGGGCCATGGTCTGTTCCATGGCTTCCTTGATGGAGGAAACTTCGCCCCGTTCGATCAGCTCGCTGATGTGGCGGGTGTTGAGCAGTACTTCGGCCGTGGGGGTGCGCTTGCCATCGGGCTTCTTCACCAGGCGCTGGGAGATAACGGCACGCAGACTGGTGGCCAGGTCCAGGAACAGGGCCGGGCGGTTTTCCAGGGCGAAGAAGTTGATGATCCGGTTCAGGGCGTGGTAACTGTTGTTGGCATGCAGGGTGGCCAGACAGAGGTGGCCGGTCTGGGCGTAGGCCAGGGCGGCCTGCATGGTTTCCCGGTCACGGATTTCACCGATCAGGATACAGTCCGGTGCCTGGCGCATGGCGTTCTTCAGGGCCGAGCTCCAGTCCCGGGTATCCATGCCCAGTTCCCGCTGGTTAACGATGGATTTCTTGTGCTTGAACAGGAATTCGATGGGGTCCTCGATGGTGAGGATGTGACCGGTACGGTTGGTGTTCCGGTAATCCAGCATGGAGGCGATGGTGGTGGACTTACCAGAACCTGTGGAGCCCACGAGCAGGATCAGGCCCCGTTTCTCCATGATCAACTCGGAGAGGACCGGGGGCAGGTTCAGGGTTTCCAGGGCGGGGATGTTGCCCAGGATGAAACGCACCACGATGCCGACTGAGCTGCGCTGGCGGAAGATATTGACCCGGAAGTTGCCCACCTGGGGAACACCGAAGGAAAGGTTCATTTCCTGTTCGGCTTCGAAGGTCTGGGTTTGCTCCGGAGTCATCAGTTCCAGGGCGATCTTTTCGATCATATCCGGCGTCATCACCTGCTGGTTGACCGGCATGGTGTTGCCCTGAATCTTGATATGTATGGGAGTACCGGCGGAAATGAACAGGTCCGAAGCCTGTTTGTCAGACATGAGTTGGAAAAGTTTGTCCAGGATCATGGGGCTAATCTCCGCCGGTTGGTTGCAACGAAGGCTGCTTAGTCGCGCAGCAGGTCGTTGATGCTGGTCTTGGCCCGGGTCTGGGCATCCACCTTCTTGACGATTACGGCACAGTACAGGCTGTGGCTGCCGTCCTTGGCCGGCAGGCTGCCGGACACCACCACGGAACCGGCAGGGATGCGGCCGTAGGTGATTTCGCCGGTGGCCCGGTCGAGAATCTTGGTGGACTGGCTGATGTACACGCCCATGGAAATCACGGAGTTTTCCTCCACGATCACCCCTTCCACGATTTCGGAACGGGCGCCGATGAAGCAGTTGTCCTCAATGATGGTGGGATTGGCCTGCAGGGGCTCCAGCACGCCGCCAATACCGACACCGCCGGAGAGGTGCACGTTCTTGCCGATCTGGGCACAGGAACCCACGGTGGCCCAGGTGTCCACCATGGTGTTCTCATCCACATAGGCGCCGATGTTCACGTAGGAGGGCATCAGCACCACGTTCTTGGCCAGGAAGGAGCCATGGCGGGCCACGGCGGGGGGGACCACACGGAAACCACCCTGACGGAAGTCTTCCTTGGAGTAGTCCTCGAACTTGGTGGGCACCTTGTCGAAATAGCGGGTGCTGCCAGCCTTCATGCGTTCGTTTTCATGGGTGCGGAAGTAGAGCAGCACGGCCTTTTTCACCCATTGATGGGTGATCCATTGACCATCAATCTTCTCGGCCACGCGCAGGTGGCCGTTGTCCAGTTCGTTGATGATCTGCTCAATGGCATGCACCTGCTCAGATTCGCTCAGGGAGGTCAGTTCGGCACGACGCTCCCAGAGGTCTTCGATCACGGGCTGCAGGGGATGTTGATGGGCAGGCTTGATGGTCACGTTTACGGTCACTGTAAATCCTTGTACTCAGAGTGATTTCACGAATTGGGAGATACGCCCGGCAGCTTCGAGACAGTCCTCAAGTCCGGCCACCAGGGCGATGCGGACGAAGTTGGTGCCGGGGTTGATGCCACCCGCTTCCCGGGCAAGGAAGCTGCCCGGCAAAACGACGACATTATAGGCTTCGAGGAGGCGGCGAGCGAAATCCGTGTCCGAAATCGGGGTGCGGGCCCAAAGGTAGAAGCTGGCATCGGGTAGTCCGGTGCCCAACACCTGGGCCACCAGGGGCGTGACGGCTGCAAACTTTTCCGCATACAGACGACGGTTTTCCTGCACATGGGCTTCGTCGTTCCAGGCGGCCACTGAAGCAGTTTGTACCGGGGGTGCCATGGCACAGCCGTGGTAGGTGCGATAGAGCAGAAATTTCTTCAGGAGTTCCCGATCGCCAGCCACGAAGCCGGAGCGCATGCCGGGAACATTAGAGCGCTTGGATAGGCTGGAGAACATGACCAGCCGCTCCATGCCCCGGCCCAGCAGCTTGGCAGCCTGGAGGCCACCCAGAGGGGGATGGGCTTCATCGAAATAGATTTCCGAGTAGCACTCGTCGGATGCAATGACGAAGCCGTGTTTGTCGGCCAGGGCGAACAGGGCCTTCCAGTCGTCCAGATTCAGTACCTTGCCGGTGGGGTTGCCGGGGGAGCAGACGTAGAGCAGCTGCACCCGGGACCATTCTTCGGGAGAAAGGGCGTCCAGGTCGAAACCGAAATCGTTTTCCGGCAGGGTATTGAGGAAGCGGGGCTCGGCGCCGGCCAGATAGGCGGCTCCTTCATAGATCTGATAGAAGGGATTGGGGCTGACCACCAGGGCACCCGGCTTGCTGCCGTCGATGACGGTCTGGGCAAAGGCAAACAGGGCTTCCCGGGAGCCATTGACCGGCAGGATTTCCGTTTCCGGGTCCAGTTGCAGATCGTAGCGGCGCGCAGCCCAGGCAGAAATGGCCTGGCGCAGGGCGGGAATGCCCAGAGTGGTGGGGTAATTGGCCAGGCCTTTCAGACCACCGGCCAGGGCTTCCATGATGAAGGCCGGGGTGGCGTGCTGGGGCTCGCCGATGGAAAGCTTGATTTCCCGGTAATCCGGGTTGGGGGTTACGCCGGCAAACAGGGCGCGTAGTTTTTCGAAGGGGTAGGGCTGAAGTTTGGCGAGGTACGGATTCACGTTGTCTCTGTCTTGTTCTGGACGCAAGCCGGGGATTATCTCCAAAACCCCCTCCCTGTGCACCTCTCGAAGTAAATTCTAGATCAGGATGAACCGGTGGCAGTGGCTTTCGCTGGCCAGGGCGTCCTTGGCCATGATGAGGGGAAACTCCACCAGGCAGACTAGCCATTGGCGCCGGTCCTGGCTGGACATGAGGGGCATGAACAGGGATTCGCCTTCGGAAGTGCTGCTGTCCTTCAGGGTATAGCCATTGCGATTGTTGAGGCGCAGGTGGTTTTCCGGGGCACCCAGGTCATCTACCAGTTCGGTCAGTATCTTGTCAGCGGTTAGGTTGTGGCTGGCTCGGGAGATGTGGGCATCCAGGGATTGGGAAACACCGGAATACTTGGCCTTGCGGCCACTCTGGGCGTGGGCCTCCTGGAGCAGTTCCTTCTGGGAAATGGCCAATTCCAGTTTCTGCTGTTGGTATCGGTTGCCGCTGGCGAAACCCTTGAGCAGGCTGTTGAAAGCGGTTTCTGCCAGGAGTTTGCGAAC
>QKDJ01000115.1 GCA_003252145.1 Azovibrio restrictus | reverse complement strand
CAAGCCCTGAATTTCACGGGTCCATCGGCCAACGCCTTGATGCTCTTCCTCGCCCCCCTGGGCCAGACTCTGGATTTCGACCTGGGTTTGATCCCCGGCGTGGCCCTTGGGTCCTTTACGTCAGCCTGGCAACGCAGGGAATTAAAGATGCAAGGTTTTCAGGATGGAGAAGGTATGGGGCGGTACATCTTCGGCGCCATGTTCATGGGTTTTGGCGGCATGCTGGCCGGGGGATGCGCCGTGGGGGCTGGAGTGTCGGGCGCCTCGGTCTTTGCCGTCACGGCCTGGCTGGCCCTGATCGGCATGTGGCTAGGGGCTGGAGTGACCGATTACTGGATGGACAGGGAGGCCTGAACGAACTGCTCGAAGGCCTCGACAGGCAGAGGCCGGGAGAACAGGTAGCCCTGATAGGCCATACAGCCATGCTGGGCCAGGAATGCCTGCTGCTCACGGGTTTCAACCCCTTCGGCAATAACGGCCATGCCCAGGCTCTGGGCCAGGGCCACGATGGTCCGGGCAATGGCGGCATCGTTGGCATCCGTCAGCACATCCCGGACAAAGGACTGGTCAATCTTCAATTGATCCAGAGGCAGGCGTTTCAGAAAGGACAGGGAGGAAAACCCGGTGCCGAAATCGTCCAGGGAGAAACCAATCCCCAAGGCCTGGAGCCGATGCATCTTGCCAATCAAGCCATCCAGGTCCTCAACCAGCATGCTTTCCGTCAATTCCAGCTTGAGCCGTTGGGGGTCCGCACCGGTTTCCTTGAGTACCGCGATCACCTGCTCCACAAAATCCGGCGTGTGAAATTGCAGGGCGCTCACATTGACGGCCAGCACCAGCTGGGCCAGCTCCGGCTGGGTCGCCCACATGGCCAGACGCTGACAGGCGGTCTTTAACACCCAAAGCCCCAGGTCCAGAATGATGCCGGTTTCTTCGGCCAGAGGGATGAAAGCGGCCGGGGACACCATGCCTCGCTCCGGGTGCTGCCAGCGGACCAGGGCTTCAGCCCCCACCACCTGACCATCCCCGGTCACCTGGGGCTGGTAATGGAGGATGAATTGCTGCAATTCCACCGCCGAACGCAGATCCCGCTCCAGACTGGCCTGGGCCTGGACTGCGGTTTCCATGGCCGGGTCGAAAAAGCGCACCACGTTACGCCCGGCGGCTTTGGCCCGGTAAAGGGCCATATCCGCCTGCTTCATCAAATCTTCGGGGGAGGTGGCAGTAGCATCGAAAAGGGTGACACCGATACTGGCGCTGCAGCGATAGTCCAGAGTACCGATCTGATAGGGCTGACTCAGGCTTTCCAGCAGCTTGCAGGCCACGGCCTCCGCGCCACTACCGGCAGAACGCAAGGTCGATCCCAGTTCAGAGAGCACCACCACGAACTCGTCCCCTCCCAGACGGGAAGCCGTATCTTCCTCTCGAATACTGTCCTTGAGACGCGCCGCCACTTCCTTGAGCAGCAAATCCCCCAGGTCATGCCCCTGGGTGTCATTGAGGGTCTTGAAATTATCCAGATCCAGAAACAGGAGTGCGCCACAGCGGCGATTCCGGGTGGCCGCCGCCAGGGTCTGGTGCAGGCGATCCAGAAGCAGGGTCCGATTGGGAAGGCCGGTCAACTGATCGTAGAAAGCCAGGGCATTGATACGTTCTTCCGCCAGCTTGCGCTCAGTGATGTCGTAATGGGTCCCCACATAATGGGTGGTCTGCCCGCTATCATCCTTGACGGCAGAAATGGTCAACCACTTGGGGTAAATTTCTCCATTTTTACGCCGGTCCCAGACCTCTCCCTGCCAGCCGCCATATCTACGAATGTCATCCCACATGGTCCGGTAGAAATCTGCATCATGGCGACCAGAACGGAGGATACGGGGAGTCTGCCCGATCACCTCTGCTTCGGTATAACCAGTGTTTTCCATGAATGCCCGGTTCACCTGCAGAATCATTCCTCGATCATCGGTGACGATAATGCACTCCTGGGACTCGAAGGCTGCTGCAGCAATACGCAGACGGGCTTCAGACTCCTTGCGAGCAGAAATGTCCGTCACATAAACCAAAATACAGGACTGCCCGTCCAGCTGAATAATTTCACTGGAAATACTCACGGGACGTCGTGTTCCCGATTTGTCCAACCAGGTTGTTTCGTAATCCAGCACCCGCCCTGCTTGCATGAGCTGGGACAACCAGTCTTCCCGGGTATTGGTATCAGGCCAGAACCCGATTTCTACGGAAGTACGCCCCACCAAATCCTCGTGGATCCAGCCAAAATGGCGCTTGTAGGCCGTATTGACCGCAAGGAAACTCCCGTCAGCAATAGTGGAAATGGAGGCTGGTAGCGGGCAGGACTCAAAGGCAGTCACAAACTTTTCCTCCGACTGCTGCCGGGCCAGTTCTGCTTTCTTGTGATCAGTGATGTCCGTATAGACCCAGATGGAAGGTGCGTCCAGCACCCGATCCGGGTCCAGGGGGCGGCCGGACTGAACCACCCATAAGCGCTCCCCATTACGAGTCAGCATCTCCGTTTCGAAACTGGCGAAACCCCGATTTTTCAACTGGCTATAGGCTTCACGTCCAACAGCATCGAAGTCGGCGTCAGAGGTGTAAAAATCCCGGGTCGTGTGCCCCTCCAACTCCTGAACCGAGGTGCAGCCGAACATCTCGGCAATGTGGGCATTGCACTTGATGATCTTGCGCTTGCACAGGAGGAGGATGCCCACATGGGCATTGTCGAAAATCAAACGCTGCTCTTCGAGCAAACCGCGAATCTGGAGCTCCTGGGCCTGCCGGGCAGACAGGTCTTTCCAGACACAAAGCAGGACAGGCTGGTTTTTGAAGGAGACGCAAGAAAGGGTCACCTCCACCATGACGTCTGAGCCATCAGCCTTTCGATGCAACCACTCAAAGCAATGAAAACCTTTGCTTTGAGCCATGGCCATCATTTGTTCGGCCTTGACGAAAGAATCCAGCCCATCAGGCTGTTCAGGAGGAGACAAACGGGAAGGATGCAGGTCCAGCAGGGCCTGGCTGTTGGGATACCCCAAGGTAAGCGCAGCCGCTTCATTGCACTCAATGAAACGATTACCCTCGATCATCCAGGCCGGTTCGGATGAGGTATCGAAGATGCGATGAAACCACGATCTTTCCTCTTGGAAAGCCGTTTCATCAACAATCTCACACCCTTCATCCCGCATGCATGACTCCATTTATGCCAAAGGTCGTAGTATAAGTTACCTAAATACCATATTCCCAGGTAGTGTTTTCGTTTTTTTACATTTACCTCAAGAATCGACACCCACAATATCGACCCCACGGGCATAGGGACATTGACGTAAATCAAACACGGAAAACAAGTGGCGTCCTGCAGTGCCTAAACAGATCGATAGAGCCCTCTAACCCTGAAGCATGCCGGAATTCCCTCTTACCCCTTTGAGAATGGGCACATTGGGTCGCACCGGTTGCACCACCTTGATAGCCCGCAAATATTCGGCCACCACGTCCCAAATGGGCGCCCCCGCTTCCTTGGCCGTCTCCGACACGGGGGCCCAGCCAGCCACCTTGTAGGTACGATCGGCATCCAGAGGCTGGCCATTGAGCATCATGTTCTGGATACGCTGGCCCATGGCTGCAGTGGGGTCACAGGTGTATTGCAGCCCTCCCACCCGCACCATGTCCCCCCCCTGCTGATAGTAGGGATCCGGGTTGAACAGGTTGTCGCACACATCTTCCAGAATGGTCTTGATGGTGGCCCCGTTCATTTCGGTCAGGGTGGTCCAGGGATAGGTAATGGCCGTCTGATCCATCACATGCTCCATGGTGATGGTGTCACCGGGCAGCAAGGATGTCCCCCAGCGAAAGCCGGGTGAGAAAGCAATGTCGGCCCCCTTCACC
Source organism: Azovibrio restrictus (assembly GCA_003252145.1). Taxonomy (GTDB): domain Bacteria; phylum Pseudomonadota; class Gammaproteobacteria; order Burkholderiales; family Rhodocyclaceae; genus Azovibrio; species Azovibrio restrictus_A. Next base: position 2,562 of record QKDJ01000115.1, on the reverse strand, counting down.
TGCATCAGGGCATCACAGATCAGTTGATCAAAGGTGCCGTTGAAGTTACCGCGCCGATACAACAACCCTTCCGTAATGGCCAGCTTTTCCGAAAGCTTGTCCTGATAGGGGGCCCGCACCCGGTCAATGAAATCCTGCATGGGGGCATCGGCAGGAATCAGGTTGGCGAACACGGGTAGAAGGCGGTATTTGTAGCTACTGACCCGGCCTTGCCTGACCTGGAAATCCATGACTCCCAGAAACTTGCCATTGGAGCCGGCATTGGTAACCAGGGTCTGCCCCCCTGAGTTCTTGACCACCACCGGTTGAGGCACGCCATCGTGGGTATGCCCGCCAAAAATGGCATCCACTCCGTGTATGCGGGCGGCCATTTTCAAATCCACATCCATGCCGTTATGGGAGAGCACCACCACCACTTGGGCGCCCTTGCCCCGCACCTCATCCACCACGGCCTGCATGCTTTCTTCCTGGATGCCATAGGTCCAGTTGGGCACCTGCCAGCGGGGATTGGCAATGGGTGTATAGGGAAAGGCCTGACCGATGATGGCCACGGGAATGCCATTAATCTGCTTGATCACATATGGCTTGAAGACCGGATCGCCAAAGTCGTTGGTTTTCACGTTCTGGGCCACGATATCGATGTGGCCGGCGAAATCCTTTTCCTCAATTTCCTTGAGCCGCGCTTCCCCGTAAGTGGCCTCCCAGTGCAGGGTCATCACATCCACCCCGAGCAGCTTGCAGGCATCCACCATGTCCTGGGCATTGCTCCAGAGGGCTGTGGCCGAGCCCTGCCAGGTATCGCCCCCATCCAGCAGCAAAGCGCCGGGACGACTGGCCTTGAGCTGCCGCACCAGGGTCGCCAGATGGGCAAAGCCCCCCACCTTGCCGTAGGTTCGGGCAGCCTGCTCGAAGTCCAGGCAGGTGAAGGCATGGGCCTCGGCGCTCCCGGGACGAATACGGAAAGCCTTGAGCAGATGTTCCCCCACCAGGTGAGGCACCCGGCCAGCCATGTCCCCTACCCCCAGGTTCATGTGAGGCTCACGGGAATAAAGGGGCTGCAACTGGGCATGGCAATCGGTGATGTGCAGCAAACTCACCTGGCCATGACGAGGCAGCTCATAGAGCTTTGCCGCCGCCTTTTGCGCCTGGGCGGCATCCGTGTGTAGCGCCAGCCCGCCTCCGGCGGCCACGGCCAGCATTTGCAGGAACTCCCGTCGATTGATCCCCATGATTGCCTCCTCCCTGATACAACGCTCCCAGCCCGTTCCAGGCACCAGGAACAAAAAAGCCCGGCAGAGCCGGGCTGTCCTGCTGACCCTTATGGCTTGTTGACCGGTGACTCAGGATCAAACAAATAGGCCATCACGTCCTTGATCTGAGCTTCTGTCAGAATTTCCGCATCCCCGTTACGAGGCATGTTGCTGCAGGCATTGAACGCCTTGGCATTCCAGATCTTGCCCCAGGTGTACTTCACCACATCCTCGCTGTTGCCACGGCTCTTGCCATATTCCAGCAGGCTGGGGCCTATGGTGCCGTAGGAAATTTCCTTGTGCGACAACTGGTGGCAGTTGTAACAGCCGCCTCCGTTACCGGTAGGTGTCTTGTCGGACCAGGTCAGCCCCTTGCCACTGATGGCGATCTTTTCACCAGACTTCCAGTCCCCGAAATACTTGCCATCGACAGGGTAACGGATGGTTTTCATCTGTTCAGCCTCAATGGCTTTGAGCGCAGATTTAGCCGGGGGCTTTTCCTGGGAACAGGCAGCCTGAAAATCCAGTTGATAAATACGATACTTGGCGGCAATCCCGTTTGCCTTGAAGGACCGTTCCATCATGGCCTTGAAGTCTCCAACAGGAGACTGATCAACAGCCTGGGCCAAGGGAGCAAGCAGCAGGAGCGGCAGTGCAAAAATCAGTTTTTTCATGATCCTCTCCTCCTTAACGCTTGATACCCGGGGTCATGACCGTTCCCCCGTTGGCATTGGCCGCCAGATACACGGACAGAGCGACAGTCACGTCGGAACCATAGATGGGCTCGGGGAAGCGCTGCTGACGATAGCAGTCATTGAGCCGGTGCTGCATGGTCCAGAACTGCCCGTTGGAAACCCGGTACGCCGGCCAGGAACCCCAGCCAGCAGCAGCGCCTGCATGGGTACGCAGGTCAGGCAGATCCTGCAGGCGGATACGCTTGTTGGTATCCCCGTGACAGGTGGCGCAGGAAAAATCCATGGGCCCGGCCCGGTAAAAGAAGGCTTGCTTACCCAGGGCATACATCTTCTTCATCTGGGGAGACTTCATGTCCACCTGGACCTTGGCGCCGTTGGACTCGGTCACCACATAGGCCACGATGGCTTCCATCTTTTCCACCTCGCCCTTGCCCCACTTGCCATTGACGACCAGTTTGGGATCAATGCCCTGCAGGTTTTCCATGCAGGTCAGCAGGCGGCTCTCCAGGTCCTGAACACGCCCCGTATCCTTGAAATAGGCCGGCAGGCGGGCACTGGCCCCCTTGATGACACCGGGCCCCTGGCCCAGATCGCACTGCTCCAGGGAGGCATTCTTC
>QKDJ01000129.1 GCA_003252145.1 Azovibrio restrictus | reverse complement strand
CCTGCCCCACGGGGTCTGCAATGCGGTACTGCTGCCCCACGTACAGGACTACAACGCCCAGGTCGCCGCAGAACGCCTGGGTCACATCGGCAAGGCTCTGGGAACGGACACCACTGGCCTGACCCACGAAGCCGCCGCCAAGGCCGCCATTGCGGCCATCCGCAAGCTGAGTGCCGACGTGGGCATCCCCGCCAATCTGACTGCCCTGGGCGCCAAGGCCGGAGACATTCCCACCCTGGCCGCCAATGCCATGAAGGACGCCTGCGGCCTGACCAACCCCCGCCGGGCTACCCAGGCGGAAATCGAGGCGGTATTCCAGGCCGCCATGTAAGGCAGCACCATTTCTTCCTCTGCTTCTACGGTTTGGGTGGGCCTGGTCCCACCCATTTTTTTGGAGCTTTGCCCATGGAACGACTAAACGCCACCCCCGCCGCCTTGACCCTGATCCAACAACTGGAAGAGGAACACGGGGAGCTACTGCTCTACCAGTCCGGCGGCTGCTGCGAAGGCAGTACCCCCCTCTGCCTGCGCCAGGGAGAAATGCAGATCACCCCTCACGACGTACTCCTGGGCCAGGTATCACGCACCCGCTTCTACACCAGTCCATCCCAGTTCACGTACCTGCAACACAGCCACCTGACCCTGGACGCAGTCCCCGGCCGGGGCGACAGCTTTTCCCTGGAAGCAGGACTGGGCTACTGTTTCATCATCCACTCCCGCCTGTTCAGCGACGCGGAACGTCAGGCTCAGGGGGAAAGCAGGTAAATATCCTGCAAATTGCCTCCTTTCACCCTTATGCTCACATCCTTAATTTAAGCAACGCTAATACCTCGCTCGGACGCGCTATGCCACTCCGCCCTATGTCCCGCCCGCTCGCCAGCATCTTCGTAGCATCCATGTTTGCTCTGGGTGGAGTCGTCGGCTACCTCATCGCCATCACAAAAACCAGCAATAGCGTACGCTCAGAAGAAACGTCACTGATATTTAAAGCCTTGCTCAAGGACACCCGGCTTGCCATTCCCCAGTCAGGGCTTCACTGCGATATCACTGGCAATCAAATCAGTGATTTTGTCTCTTCTTACCTCCTCTGGTCCCAAGCCCGCACACCGAGAAGCTCCAGCAGCCTCTCGTGTGAGGGCGATACCGTCAAAAAATGCACCTGGGTATTTGGCGAAGCCAAATCCATTGAAGGGTGGGGACGCTTTTTAAAGTTTGACTACAACCCGGCAACTCAAGTTATTGAGCCCGGCAGCCTGGAGTGCATCGACGTCCCTTGAAGCTTTCGCACCGGGTATCAGGCAACACCGCCTCAAACGCTGATTGAGAGATCTGGCAACAGGAAACCTATCCAGCCGCACATTCAGCAACAAACACGGTGGCATAATCCAGCCCATGCTGATTATTCCCGTAGGCCGTCGCCCTGACTGGCGGAACCCCCCTCTCATCACCCTGTTGCTGATCCTGCTCAATTGCCTGATTTTTTTCGGTTTGCAGAGCGGCGATGAGAAACGCGATGTGGCGGCCTTGAGCTATTACGCCGAGTCGGACTTGGGCACCATCGAGCTGCCTCGCTATATCGAGTTCCTTGAGCAAAACCATCGCAATGGCGATGCCATGGAAGCATCGACCGCACTTGAGCAGGACAACTGGCCCCTGGTTTTGATGGTGATGGAGGCGGACACCGCCTTCATGAAACGCTTGCGGGCCGGCAAGATTGTGCTCGCCGGCACGGAGGACTATGCCCTGTGGCGACAGCAGCGCGATGAGTTCGACCGCTTGCGGCGGTCCGGCCTCACCAACCGGCTGGGCTTCAGACCGGCCGAGCCGACGCTGGCCAGCCTGATCGGACACATGTTCCTGCATGGCAGTTTCGACCACCTGCTGGGCAACATGGCGATCCTGTTCATTGTCGGCTATCTGGTTGAAGAAACCCTCGGCAAACGCCGCTACCTTGCCTTCTACCTGCTGGCCGGCATCGGCGCTGCGGGTTTTGACCTGGTGTTCAACGCCGACCGCATGATCCCTGGCATTGGTGCTTCTGGTGCCATATCCGGGGTCATGGCCATGTTCGTGGCCCTCTACGGCATGCGCAAGATCCGCTTCTTCTATTGGGTGCTGGTCTATTTCGATTTCTTCCGCGCCCCGGCCATCGTCATCCTGCCCATGTGGATACTCAATGAGTTGTACCAGTATCTGTTCAGTCACGGCAGCCCGGTCAATTACATGGCTCACCTGGGCGGTTTCATAACCGGCGCCCTGCTCATCGCGGCCTATCGAAAATTCAGCAAGACCCAGTCCGCCGCCCCCGAACAGGAGGAGCCAGCCGACCCCTTGCCCGGAGAATTGGCTCGCATCGACACCTTGCTCAACACTTTGCGCATTGATGAAGCACGCCGAGCCCTGCGTCGCCTGGCCGATGCACATCCCCACGATCTGCTGGTGCTGGGACGCTTCTACAAGGTGGCACGCAACGCACCCTCAGAAGATGACTACCACCATGCAGCAGCCCTCATTTTCGCGCTACCCGACACCCATCCCGGCGGTACGGAACTCATACACCAGACTTTCGTTGAGTATCTGCGCCTGGCCAAACCCACCGTTCGTTTCAGCGTTCCCCAACTGATTCTGCTGATCCGTCGCCTGGCCCGTGGCGGCCATGCTGACGATGCGGAGCGGCTAAGCCGGGTACTTGCCCGCCGGGCGCCTGAGGAGCGGCAGCTTCCCGACCTGCTCCTGCTCATTGCCGAAGCTTTTTGGCGTACCGGGAACAGCACCATGCGCGACGCCACCCTGAACCGCCTGCAGACCGAATTCCCCGATAGCGAAGCCGCCCGTAACGCCTCTCTTGTCGGCCAATGATCAGCTCGCTACGGCAGCACCAGCAAGCTTGTCCAGAACGGCCAGTAGTTGTCGCGCTTCAACGGCCAGTGCGTGTTCCGGGTACTTCCCCAGCATGCCCAAAAGGATCTGCCGTGCGGCGGCATCCTGATGCAGGTTCTCGCACAGCACCCTAGCGGCAAAAAGATAGACCGCGGGGATTTCCGCGTGATGGGGGAAGCGCTTGTCAAAGCCCCGGACGAACGCCAGCGCCGTGGAAAAATCCCGTTGTCGGCGAGCCACCTCAGCCAGGCGCAGCAATTGAGCCGGGTGTTCCGGCGCAAAATCCGCATCCCGTTCCTTGAGCTTCCGGTGCAAGGCCAAAGCCTCTTCTCCCAAGCCCTTGTTCAGCAGCAGCCCCAGATAACGTCGGCCATGGGACAGCACACGGTCGGTACGCCCCGCCAGGACCAATAACTTGTGATAACGATCGTTGGCGGCCACGTCATCAGGCGCCAAACGCTGGGCCTCATAGGCCATCTCCAGCGCTTCCCTGTTGCGCCCTTCGCCAATCAACTGGCCAATGACCCGCTCGCCTTCGGGCTTGTCATCCGGAACGGCACGAACCGGAACACCGAGTTCGTGGTGATACTGATAAACCACGTAGCCCATCATGTTGAACATGATCAGCGTGAAATACATGGACACGAAGTTCAGTGTGGGTAACAGCAACCACTCGGAAACCCGTGACAGCAGGGCCATCATGAGCACCTGCTGACTGGCGGACAGCATGAACAGGAAGGCACACAAGCCAAGGTAAGGCATGCCGATCATGCGCATCATGCCTATGGCCGCAAAAGGATTAAGACCAGACCAAAAGCTCTGGGTGATGGAGAGAATCATCACACTGGCCGGCAAGGCCAGAATGCTGAAAATCGACACCACGCCTACGGCCAGGGCTCCCAAGGATTCGGCCAAACCCATGACGACACCGATCACCACAAAAATGGCAAATTGCTTGTACGGCAGATTGACGCGCTCGGCGGCATCGTAATCCCTGTGCTGATCCGGCGTCAGCAAGCCCTGGGCTGTCTGGTCCAGGGTTTTGTAGGCGTAGCGAATGAACGCCAGCCAGACCCCTAAATGCACCAGGATGAGATCAAAGGGGGTGGGGACGGGCAGGACAAAACTCAGAAGGGTGGCCGCCGAAAGTAGAGCCATGTACAGCAAGGGCTCCAGATGCAGGGGATAACGGAAAAAGAGCGGCACCCGTTGCCAGAACGGTGTCACTTTCGCAGGTATGACGGAGGCCTCTGAGTATTTCATGGGGATTCCCTGATTTTTTGCCACGGGAATTCTATCGTCATTTTCCCCAATGGCATTAATCATTCCCCATTACGACAATTCAGAGGCACGCGAATATCCAGTACCAGTCATCCCCTTCAGGACTCCATAAATAACCCGCGGTCCAGAAACGGACACCCCGGCCTTCACCTAATGCCGGATGAGGTAAATGCTTTCCTCCAGTTCAATGGGCGTGGACAAACCAGCCAGAGTGCCGATAGGTCGCCCACCGAGGAATACTTCCATGCGAGGGGACAAACCTCCCCTGCCATCCACCACCTCGTGAAGGATGCCGGGGCATTCGTGATCCAGGGCTTCAAGGGCTTCGCCCACCGTTTCTCCGCTCACGGTCACGGCATCCTGACCATGGGAATACTGGCGTAGCACTGGGGGAATATGGACAGAAACAACAGGAGCGTCGAGCATGATGCACCTCCCTTCCGGGAAATCGCGCCCAAGGGCGCAAAGCAACCATCTCTTTTAAGACCCGGCCAGCTGGATCAAGTTCGCACTAGAACGGAGCTGCCGAGGTAAAGACCAGCCCTCGACCGTCTACTGGATGAGCAAAGGCCAGGTGGCAGGCGTGCAGCAGCAGACGGGGAGAAGCGGCGTAGCCTTCCGGCGTGGCGTAGAACTCGTCTCCCAGAATGGGATGGCCGATGGCCTGCATGTGCACCCGCAGCTGATGGGAACGGCCCGTATGGGGAATCAGGCGCACCCGGCTACTCTCCCCCTCCCAGGCCAAGCGCTGAAACTCGGTCAGGGAAGGCTTGCCGTGCTCAAAGCTCACCATCTGTCGAGGCCGATTGGGCCAGTCACAAATCAGGGGAAGTTCCACGAAACCAGCCTCTGCCCGCAGTTGCCCCTCCAGCACCGCCTCGTAGGCCTTGTCCATCTGGCGCCGCTCAAACAAACGACTCAGGGCGCTCTGCATGGCTTTGCCCCGGGCCATGAGCATCAGGCCGGAGGTACACATATCCAGCCGATGTACCGCCAGGGCATCGGGAAATTCAGCCTGGGCCCGGGCCGTCAGGCAATCCTGCTTGTCCTCGCCCCGACCGGGCACGGACAAAAGCCCGCTGGGCTTGTTCAGCACCAGCAGATATTCATCCGCAAAAATGAGGTCGATGGACACGGCAGCTACCAGAAAAATCGGGGCTCGCATTGTAGCCGGAGGCTGTGCCCTCGGCACACAGGGAAAGACCTGCTTGCGTAATGGCAGCCCAACCCCCATCCTATGCCGTTTGCAAAAACCGGTTAGATCATGAGTTCCGAAGTCAAACTCCAGCAGCCTGGCGCCGGGCTCCCTGCCCTGGAACGCTGGATCTCCAGTACCGTGCTGCAAACCCTGCGGGCATGCTTTTCCCCCGCCAACTTGAACCGCTGGATTGCTGCTGAAACTCAAAAGATATTGGCCCTGGCCGCCCAGCTCAGTCCGGAACAATCCTGCCAGCGGGTGCTTACTCCCCGCATGACGGGCTTGGAAGACAACAGCCGACACTGGTCTGTAAATATGGTGCTGCAGCATCTGGATATCGTGGATTCCGGCGTCCTGATGCTCTCCCAAGCCCTGGCCAGCGATAGAACTTTCGACCGGGAAGTACGCATCGCTGAAGTCAAACCCGACCCGGCTGCCGGCCCGGAGCAGGCTGAACGTTTTCGCACCGCCGCCGAGGCCTACCTGGCCTGGGCCGCCCTCCCCCGCAACCCTACAGGTCCGCGTCATGCCCACCCCTGGTTTGGGCCCCTGGACGTGAAGGGCTGGCATGCTCTGGTGGCCATTCACACCCTGGCCCACCGGCGCCAGGTGGAAGCCATCATCGCCCGTCTCAAGTAAAAGCCAGCCGCCTCCGACGCCCCTCTGTGGGCATTACCGATTGCCAGGGGCGCCTCCTTTCCATAGGCTATTGGCCTTGTTTTCCGGAGATTTCCCCATGCTCGAACAACGTCCTCTCGGCGCTTCCGGCCTCACCGTCCCCAGCCTCTGCCTGGGCACCATGACCTTTGGTCAGCAGACGGCAGAAGCCGAAGCCCACGCCCAACTGGACCTGGCCCTGGCTCAGGGCATCAACTTCATTGATGCAGCCGAGATGTATCCGGTACCGGCCAAGGCCGAAACCTCGGGCGCCACGGAAAGCATCATCGGCAACTGGCTGGTACGCCAGCCCCGGGACAAGATCATCCTGGCCACCAAGGTGGCTGGCCCCGCCCGCAGCATGGACTGGATTCGCGGTGGTCCCAACGCCATGGACCGGACCAATATCCGTACCGCCATCGAGGGCTCCCTGAAGCGCCTGCGTACCGATTATGTGGATCTCT
>QKDJ01000246.1 GCA_003252145.1 Azovibrio restrictus | reverse complement strand
AGGAATACGGCCAGGGCCACCAGGCCGATCGTGTCACCCGGCAGTTCCAGGGCCTTGGCCACCAGTACGGCCGCCGTGCCCTTCAGGGCATCTCCCAGCAGGGTGAACAGGGCGGCTTTCTTGTTGCCGCTGCGCAGCACATTGGTGGCCCCCGGGTTGCCGGAACCGTAGCTGCGCGGGTCTGCCATCTTGAAGAGCTTGGCGCTCAGCACGGCAAAGGAAATGGAGCCCAGCAGGTAGGCGGCGATACAGGCGATCAGGGTAGTCAGCGCAGGGCTCATGGGCAGATAGGGGGCAGGTGGAAACGGAGGGGTTGAGCTGGGTTACAATGCGGCGCCAGATTCTACACTCCCCCACGAATGGACATCATCTTTATCGAAGAGCTGCGCGCTGAAACCTGGATCGGGATTTACCCCCGGGAAAAGGCCATGCCTCAGACTGTGATACTGGATATCCAGATGGGGGCGTCTACCGCCTCGGCAGGCGCCAGCGACGATATCCGCGACACCATTGACTATGCGGTGGTGACCGAGCGTCTGCGGGGAGAGCTGGCGGCCCGCCACTTCAATCTGCTGGAAAAACTGGCGGAATTCGTGGCCACCTTGATCCTGGAAGACTATGCCGCCCAGTGGGTGCGTATTTCCGTGGCCAAGCTGGGCATGATGAAGGGGGTCAAGCGGGTGGGCGTCATCATCGAGCGCTCCGCCTGATCATTTTTCCAGGGCGACACTCACCTGGGTGGGGTTTAGCAGGGTGATCAGATCGTGGGGGTGAATACCCACGAGAAATCCCCGTCTTCCGCCGTTGATGTAGATCAGAGCCTGGTCCAGGATGGTTTTTTCCAGATACACGGGTAAGGCCTTTTTCGTGCCGAAGGGGCTGGTGCCCCCCACCATGTAACCCGTATGGCGCTGGGCCACTTCCGGCTTGCAGGGTTCCACCTTCTTGCGAGCAGCCTGACGGGCCAATTCCTTGGCGGACACCTTGCAATCCCCATGCATGAGCACGATCAGGGGTTTGGCGGCTTCGTCCTGGAAGATCAGGGTCTTCACCACCGCATGTTCATCCACATTCAAGCTGCTGGCTGAAACGGAAGTGCCCCCATGTTCCACATACTCGTAGAGGTGGGTGGAGAAGGCGATCTTGTGCTGGCGCAGGAACTGGGTGGCCGGGGTTTCGGGGGCGTGGGTATCGTGTTTCATGAGTGAATGATAGCCCTCAGCCTCGGGGATGGTGAACGCCGTGCAAGCGCTTCAGCCGTTCCCGGGCTACATGGGTGTAAATCTGGGTGGTGGTGATGTCCGCGTGGCCCAGCAACAGTTGCACCACCCGCAGGTCTGCTCCGTGGTTGAGCAGGTGGGTGGCAAAGGCGTGGCGCAGCACGTGGGGGGATAACTGTTCCCGGGCGATGCCTGCCCGGGTAGCGTAGCCCTTGATCAGGGTCCAGAACATCTGCCGGGTCATGGGGGCGGCCCGGGCGGTGACGAATACGGCTTCGCAGGGGCGGTCGGCCAGGAGTTGGGCCCGGCCCTCCTGAATGAAGGTGCGCAGCCACTCCAGGGCCTCTTCTCCCAGGGGGACCAGGCGCTCCTTGCTGCCCTTGCCCATGACCCGCACCACCCCCTCGTTGAAACCGATTTCGTGCAGTTTCAGACCTACCAGTTCCGAGACTCGCAGGCCCGTGGCGTAGAGGGTTTCCAGCATGGCCCGGTCCCGTTGGCCCAGAGGGGTATCCAGATCAGGCGCTTGCAGCAGGGCTTCCACCTGGGCTTCCGAGAGCACCTTGGGCAGGCGCCCGGGGGTGACAGGGCGGGATAGTCGGCCCGTAGGGTCGGCGGCCAGTCGTCCCCGGCTCACTTGCCAGCGGTAGAAACGGCGCAGGCTGGAAAGGTAGCGGGATTGGGAGGTGGCTTTCTTTTCCCGGGAGAGCCGGGCCACAAAGGCCAGCAGGTCGGCTTCGCTGGCCTGGAGCAGGGCGGGGCGTTGTTCCGTGCCCAGCCAGCGGGCCAGGGCTGACAGGTCCATGCGGTAGCTATCCAGGGTGGTCTTGGCCAGGCCATCTTCCAGCCACAGGGCATCGCAGAAGATGTCGATGTCAGCCAGGTCCTCTGGCCGCAGGGGGGCGTGTGGTTCAGCGGGCTGCTGACGCTTCATGGGCCAGGAGCCAGCGTTTCACATCCAGAAGAAAACCACCCCGGGCCCGGTTGAAGCCTCCCAGGCCTCCGTGGGCGGCCAATACCCGGTGGCAGGGCACGATGACGGGCAGGGGATTGGCGCCACAGGCACCGCCCACAGCCCGAGGGCCGCTGCCCAGGGCTTGAGCCAGTTGGCCGTAGCTGCGGGTTTGAGCCAGGGGAATGGCGGCAATCTGCTGCCAGACCCGATGCTGGAAATCCGTACCTTGAGGATGCAGGGGCAGGTCGAAGCCAAAGCGGGCGTCCTGCAGCCAGGCTTGCAATTGCCGGGCAGCTTCTTGAGCCAGGGCGGTGCTGCCTGCCTGAGACGGGCGGGGCTCAAGAAAACGGACGGCCGTCAGGGCCTCCCCGCCGCAGCGCACGCCCAGAGCGAAGCCCGGGGCAGCCACGACGGCGTCGAAGGGGAGGTCGGTGGCGTCAGCCGCGCACGTGGCCATTACCGAAGACCACCCATTTCTGACTGGTCAGGCCTTCCAGGCCCACGGGGCCCCGGGCGTGAATCTTGTCGGTGGAGATGCCGATTTCAGCCCCCAGGCCGTACTCGAAGCCGTCGGCGAAGCGGGTGGAGGCATTGATCATCACCGAGCTGGAGTCCACTTCCCGCAGGAAGCGCATGGCCAGGGTATGGTTTTCCGTGACGATGGCTTCCGTATGGTGAGAGGAATACTGGTTGATATGGGCGATGGCTTCGTCGATACCTTCCACCACCTTCACGGAAATGACCGGGGCCAGGTATTCGGTGGCGTAATCCTCGTCCGTGGCGGCCTGGGCGTTGGCGATGAGGGCCAGGGTTTCTGCGCAGCCGCGGATTTCCACGCCCTTTTCGGTGAGCATGTGGCCGATCATGGGTAGCAGCATCTTGGCCACTTCCCGATCCACCAACAGGGATTCCGCCGTGTTGCAGGTGCCATAACGCTGGGTCTTGGCATTCTCCACAATGCGCAGGGCCTTGTTGGGGTCGGCTTCTGCTTCCAGATACACGTGGCAGTTGCCGTCCAGGTGCTGGATCATGGGCACCCGGGCTTCGGCCAGCAGGCGGGCGATCAGGCCCTTGCCGCCCCGGGGCACGATCACATCCACGTATTCGCGCATGGTGATCAGTTCGCCCACGGCGGCCCGGTCAGTGGTTTCCACCACCTGTACGGCCTCGGCCGGTAGACCGGCGGTGCGCAGGCCTTCCTGCACCAGGGCAGCAATGGCCTGGTTGCAGTGAATGGCTTCGGAGCCGCCCCGCAGGATGGCCGCGTTGCCGGATTTCAGGCACAGGGCGGCGATGCCGATGACGCCGAGAGGCACGCGCATCTTGCCCACCTGAATGCAGGAGGGGCGGTACTTGATGTAGGTCATTTCACCGATGGGGTCGGCTAGGTGGGCAATCTGCAGCACGCCGGCAGCCATGCTGTCCACGCCCTTGGCCGTCAGGGTCAGGCGGTCCAGCATGGCGGGTTCGAGACCGGCGGCCTTGGCGGCATCCAGATCCTTCTGGTTGGCAGCCAGCAGGGCCTCCTTTTCGCGCAGGATGGCGCCGGCAATGGCTTCCAGGGCGGTATTCTTCTCTGCCGTGCTGGCGCGGGCCAGATGGCGGGAGGCGGCACGGGCCTGTTGGCCCAGGGTCTGCATGTAGTGCTTGATGTCCATGGGAATCGTTTTTCCGGGGTTTTCCGGAGCTTCATCCAAAAAGAAGATTATAGGTGTAAATCTCCACGGAACCTTTCGGGAGCGGGTAAACTCTTACCCACACATTGATTGAGGAAATCCCTTCATTGGGGGCGGAATGACACAAAAACTGATACTTCCGGCAGAAGTGAAAGTCTGCGCGACCTGCTGTTACTGGGATGGCGAGCGCCGTGTAGATACGGAAATGCAGGTGGTGGTGGTCAATGAGGATTGCCACGGGGAATGCCTGGTCACCGAATGCCAAGCCCATGGATTGACCGATGTGCGTTGCCTTGAGGATTGCCTTTGGGACGATTTAGGGCCGGAAAATACGGCCGACGGTGAGGCAGGGGAAAAGCCTTCAGCGGAAGGCTAAGGACATCCCCAACCGCAGGAAGCCATCCCAAGGGTCGCTTCCACTTTCCAGGCCCTTGATGCAGCGGTCCAGCCGGGCTGCCTGTTCAAGGGCCGATTTCAGAGCCTTGGCCCCCAATTGTTGGGCGGCCCGTCGCACCTGGGCTTGCCGATGACCCCAAATGCGTAGTTCCCGGAACAGGCTGTCCATATTCTGATTGCGGGCCATTCCCGCCTTTACCTGGGCCAGGGCACGGATTTCTTCCGTCAGGGCCCAGAGCACCAGGACCGGGGACTCCCCTTCCTGATGAAGCCCTTCCAGAGTTCGGGCCAGGCGCGGCAGGTCACCGCTGAGTAGGGCCTCCCGCACATCATCCACGCTATAGCGGGCCACATTGAGTACGGCTTCGCGAATCTGTTCCAGGGAAATCTGGCCGGTGGGGTACAGGAGTCCCAGTTTCTGGATTTCCTGATGGGCCGCCAGCAGGTTGCCCTCCACCCGTTCCGCCATGAAACGTAGTCCTTCATCATCGGCGCTTTGTTGCTGACGGCGCAGACGTCCGGCAATCCAGCCAGGTAATTCGCCCAGGCTGGGCGCCTGAGGTTTGACCAGTACGCCAGCCTGAGCCAGGGTGGTGAACCAGGCGGCCTTTTCTTCTTTCCAATCCAGTTGGGGCAGGGTGATCAGGAGCACATTATCGGGACTCATGTGCTGGCAGTAGGCGGTCAGGGCAGCGCTGCCGTCCTTGCCTGGCTTGCCATTGGGAATGCGCAAATCCACCAGTTTCAGGCCGCCAAACAGGGACATGTTGCCGGTCGCGGCAGCCAGTTGTCCCCAGTCAAAACCGGACAGTACGGTGAGGACTTCCCGTTCCGTGTAACCCCGATGGCGGGCTGCCTGACGGATGGTGTCTGCCGCCTCCAGCACCAGCAGGGGCGAGTCACCGCACACCATATAGAGGGGCTTGATGCCCTCTTCCAGGTGGCTGACCAGTTGCTCGCCCTTGATCTGCATCAGTTGTCGTCGGGCTCAGCAGGGGCCTTGGGCTTGGGCTGGACTACGCTCAGGCGCCGCAGAATCTGTTGGGCCAGGTCCCGCTCCATATCCTGCCAGAGGAAGTTTTCTTCCTGATCCTTGGCCAGAACCTGGTTATCGTCATAGGTGACTTCCCGGGCCAGGATGATCTGGTTGGGAGGGATCAGGGACTGTCCCTTGTCATCAATCACGTTGAACGAGTAACGCAAACGCAGTTGGTATTCCCGTGCCCGACCTTCCGCGTTGATGGCGGCGATGATCCGTTCCCGGTCTGAGCCTAGCTGCCGGAAGAAGGTCTTGGCTTTTTTCCGGTCTTCCACCAGCAAATGGGGTTGGTGGGCATTGATCTGGCGACGCAGATCGGCGCCCAGCACCGAATTCTCAGGCAGGTCGATGTAGAGGCCTTCGTAGGGAATGTCGAAGGAGCCACGCAGGTGGAAACCGCAGGCTCCCAACAACAGGACCAGACAGAGCATCAGACAGGTACGAATCAGGCGCATGGCTTACTCCAGTTTCGGACGGGATCAGGCAACGATGTTGACCAGGCGGCCAGGGACGACCACCACCTTCTTGGCAGGTTTGCCTTCCATGAACTTGATGGCCATTTCATGGGCCAGGGCAGCGGCTTCGATACTGGCCTTGTCGGCAGTTGCAGCCACTTTCAGGCTACCGCGCAGCTTGCCATTCACCTGGATCATCAGTTCGATCTCGTCCTGCACCAGGGCAGCCTCGTCCACTTTGGGGAAGGCGGCCAGCACCGCATCGGCACCGGGTTTCAGTTCAGCGTAAACAGCCTGGCCAATGTGGGGAGCGATGGGGAACAGCATCAAAGCGACGGCTTCCAGGATTTCCTGGCCCAGGGCGCGACCTGCTGGGTTGGAAAGGTCCGCCTTGTCGTAGGCGTTCAGGAGTTCCATGACGGCGGCCACGGCGGTGTTGAATTGCTGGCGGCGGCCGTAATCGTCGCTCACCTTGGCAATGGTCTGGTGCAGCTTGCGGCGCAGGTCCTTGAGGGCATCGGGCAGGTCGGCGCTGCTGGTGCAGGTGGTCACCAGGCCGGCATCCACATGCTCATGGGCGGCCTTCCAGACCCGGCGCAGGAAGCGGTAGGCCCCTTCGACACCGGCATCGGACCATTCCAGGGACTGGTCGGGAGGGGCGGCGAACATCATGAACAGGCGGGCCGTGTCGGCCCCGTACTGGTCAATCAGGGCCTGGGGGTCCACGCCGTTGTTCTTGGACTTGGACATCTTCTCCGTGCCGCCGATGATTACCGGCTGGCCGTCGGCCTTCAGGGTCGCGCCGATGGGGCGGGCCTTTTCGTCGGTCTGCACATCCACGTCGGCCGGGTTGATCCACAGCTTCTTGCCATTTTCACCTTCCCGGTAGAAGGTGGGAGCCACCACCATGCCCTGGGTGAGCAGGTGCTTGAAGGGCTCGTCGATACGCTCCACGCCGGGCAGGCCCACGTCGCGGATCAGCTTGGTGAAGAAGCGGGCGTAGAGCAGATGCAGGATGGCGTGCTCGATGCCGCCGATGTACTGGTCGATACCACCCTTGCACCAGTAATTGACTCGCTCGTCCAGCATGGCGCTGCTGTTGTCCGGGCAGGCGTAGCGCAGGAAGTACCAGGAGGACTCCACGAAGGTGTCCATGGTGTCGGTTTCCCGGCGAGCCGGCTTGCCGCACTTGGGGCAAGTGCATTCGTAGAACTCGGGCATCTTGGCCAGGGGCGAGCCGGCGCCGGTGATTTCCACATTTTCGGGCAGTACCACGGGCAGCTGGTCGTCGGGCACGGGCACGTCGCCACAGCTGTCGCAATGGATCACGGGAATCGGGCAGCCCCAGTAGCGCTGGCGGGAAATACTCCAGTCACGCAGGCGGAACTGGGTTTTCTTTTCGCCCAGACCCTTGGCGGCCAGGTCGGCGGCGATGGCGTCCACGGCGGCTTCATAGGCGAGGCCGTCGTACTTGCCGGAATTGACGCAGGCGCCCTTGGTCTTGTCGCCGTACCACTCCTGCCAGCCATCCAGGCTGAAGGATTCGCTGGCGGCCTGAATCACCTGCTTGATCGGCAGCTGGTATTTCTGAGCAAAGGCAAAGTCCCGCTCATCGTGGGCGGGCACGGCCATCACAGCCCCTTCGCCGTAGCTCATGAGCACATAGTTGCCCACCCATACCTCGACTTGCTCACCGGTCAACGGATGTTGGACGAACAGGCCCGTGGGCATGCCCTTCTTTTCCATGGTGGCGATGTCGGCTTCGGCCACGCCCCCTTGCTTGCATTCTTCGATGAAGGCGGCCAGTTCCGGGTTGTTCTGGGCGGCGCGGGTGGCGAGGGGATGCTCGGCGGCCACGGCCACGAAGGTGACGCCCATCAGGGTGTCGGCCCGGGTGGTGAACACCCACAGCTTGTCGGCCTTGCCGTCCAGCTCGTAGGGGAAGGCCAGGCGTACGCCGGTGCTCTTGCCGATCCAGTTCTTCTGCATCAGGCGCACCTGCTCGGGCCAGCCATCCAGCTTGTCCAGATCAGCCAGCAGCTCCTCGGCGTAGGCGGTGATCTTCATGTAGTACATGGGGATCTCGCGCTTTTCCACCAGGGCGCCGGAGCGCCAGCCCCGGCCGTCGATGACCTGTTCGTTGGCCAGCACTGTGTGATCCACCGGGTCCCAGTTCACGGTGCCCAGCTTCTTGTAGATCAGACCCTTTTCGAAGAGGCGGGTGAACAGCCATTGCTCCCAGCGATAGTACTGGGGGGTGCAGGTGGCGAATTCCCGTTCCCAGTCGATGGCAAAGCCCAGGGACTGGAGCTGCTTGCGCATGTAGTCGATGTTCTGGTAGGTCCAGCCCGCTGGGGCCACGTTGTTGGCCAGGGCGGCGTTTTCCGCCGGCATGCCGAAGGCGTCCCAACCCATGGGTTGCAGCACATTGAAGCCCTGCATCTTGTGGTAGCGGGCCAACACATCGCCGATGGTGTAGTTGCGCACGTGCCCCATGTGCAGCTTCCCGGAGGGGTAAGGGAACATGGAGAGGCAGTAGTATTTGGGCTTGGTGGCATCTTCAACGGCGCGGGCCGCGCCGGTCTTTTGCCAATGGGCCTGGGCGGCGCGTTCGATGTCGGCGGGGGTGTAGGTCTGCTGCATGGAGGGTCCAGAATACAAGTCAGGCATGGGGCCAGAGGCCAAAGGCGGAATTATACCTGCGAACCCCGCCCTGTTCGGGCCTGGGAAAGGGGGAGAAACAGCCAAAGGGCTGCAAAAGGAGGGGCTGAAAAAACAAAAGCGCCGGAACCTGTGGAGGTCGGCGCTTGCTGCTCGGCTGTCATGACAGCCGCAATCTCGGACGTCTGGGAGCTTGTGGGCTCAGGCGGCCCGGTTCTGCATTTCCCGAGGCAGGTAGAAATTCTGCCAGGTGTGTTGCCAGAAACGGTAAGCGTTCTGGGCGGCCATCAGGGAGAGCATGGACATGCGGCTTTGATGACGCCACATCCAGTCCACCTTGGGTGCGGGCATCAGCAGGTCGCTGGCGCTACGCTGGGTGGATTCTTCCTCGGCCAGATCCAGAAAACGTTCCACAGCCAGTCCCCAGTATTCCGATCCTTCCTGCTTCCCGGTCAGGAGCTGGGCTTCACCTGCGGCGCGACGCCACAGCTTCAGGGCCAGGGTTTCACTGATGCCAGCTTTCTTGGCAACCCAGGGCAGTATCTTCGGGGCTTTCATGGTGTTCTCCTTAAATTTCAGTGAGCTGGTGAGCTCATGCAGTTGGGCATCCATGTCTCGTGAACAGTTTTTGCTGCACTGCGGTACGAATTGTAATCCAATGCGTATTGGCCTGTTGGATGGAAATGGGGAGGCTTGGTTCATTTATTTTGTGCGTTGCACAAAAACAACGTTTCCATCCGAACGGTACAATGGGTGCGAATTTTAAATTTTGTTTACAGACTCAACATCCGGGTTTTCCACATGTCCGATTTGCTTGCTCATCTCAATCCTCCCCAACTTCAGGCTGTGACCTTGCCGCCAGTACATGGCCTGATTCTGGCGGGGGCGGGCAGTGGCAAGACCCGGGTATTGACGACCCGTATTGCCTGGTTGATTTCCACGGGGCAGGTGAGCCCCCACGGCATTCTGGCAGTGACCTTCACCAACAAGGCGGCCCGGGAAATGGTGACCCGCTTGTCCGCCCAGGTGCCGGTCAACCCCAGAAGCATGTGGATTGGCACCTTCCACGGCCTGTGTAATCGCATGCTGCGGGCCCATTTCAAGGATGCGGGCCTGCCCCAGTCTTTCCAGATTCTCGATACGGCGGACCAACTGGCGGCCATCAAGCGCCTGATGAAAAACCTGAATGTGGATGACGAGAAATATCCGCCCCGGGAAATGATGTATTTCATCAATGGTCACAAAGAGCAGGGTATCCGGGCCGCCCAGGCCGAGGCTTACGACCCCCATACCCGCAAGAAGGTGGAGCTGTATCAGGAGTACGAGACCCAGTGCCAGCGGGAAGGGGTGGTGGATTTTGCCGAACTGCTGCTGCGCTGCTACGAATTGCTGGGCCGTAATGAACCCCTGCGGCGTCATTACCAGGAGCGTTTTCGCCACATTCTGGTGGATGAGTTTCAGGACACCAACCGGCTCCAGTATGCCTGGCTGAAGCTTCTGGCCGGGGGCGGCGCTGCCGTGTTCGCCGTGGGGGACGACGATCAGAGCATCTACGCCTTCCGGGGGGCCGAGGTGGGGAATATGCGGGACTTCGAAGGGGAGTTCGCC
>QKDJ01000071.1 GCA_003252145.1 Azovibrio restrictus | reverse complement strand
AGGGTAAAACGCTGCGATAGACTAACGTTATATAAACGACAACATTTCGACAAAATGGAACAAAGCCTACATCGATTCAAGGGCCGCCTGGCGGTGGATACGGAATTCGGCTCCTTCCTTGGAGATACCCGCATTCGTCTGCTGGAGTGCATTGAGGAGCACGGCTCCATTTCCCAGGCTGCCAAGGCGGTTCCCTTGTCTTACAAAGCCGCCTGGGATGCCGTGGATGCCATGAACAACCTGGCGGATGAGCCCCTGGTGATCCGCTCCACGGGCGGTAAGCACGGGGGCGGAACCCTGCTGACCGACTACGGGAAAAGCGTGGTGGCCTTGTACCGGGCTTTGGAAGCGGAATACCAGGCTTCCCTGGAGCGGCTGTCCGCCAGTATGAATGACGGGGAGGCGCGCAGCTTCCAGCAGTTCCGCCAGTTGCTCAAGCGCATGTCCATGCGTACCAGTGCCCGCAATCAGTTTGCCGGGGCCATTGTGGGCCTGCGGGAAGGGGATGTGGATTACGAGGTGCGCCTCAAGCTGGATGGCGACAACGAACTGGTGGCCGTCATCACCCGGGAGTCCGCCGAGACCCTGGGGCTGCGTATCGGCATGGAGGTCTATGCCCTGGTCAAGTCCTCTTCCGTCCTGTTGCTGACGGACAAGCAGGTCAAGACCACGGCCCGGAATCACCTGTGGGGCGAAGTGACCCGCATCCATGAGGGGCCGGTCAATGTGGACGTCACCCTGGCCCTGCCGGGGGGCAAGACGGTGTGTGCTGTCGTCACCAAGGACAGCATCACCAATTTGGGGCTAGAGCTTGGAGCCAGTGCCTGTGCAGTCTTCAAGGCATCGGCCGTCATTCTTTGTGCTCAGAACTGATTTATCACCTGAAGGAGAAACTCAATGAAGGCTCGTTTCAATCAACTGTTTGCCCTGGCCGCGCTGGTTTTGGCCTCTTCCGTGGCTCAGGCCGAAAATGTCCAGGTGGCCGTGGCCGCCAATTTCACCAAGCCCATGGAAGCCATTGCGGCTGAATTCGAAAAGGATACGGGCCACAAGGTTCAGCTGTCCTTTGGTTCCACCGGCAAGCTCTATGCTCAAGTGGCCAATGGCGCTCCCTTCGACGTGTTCCTTTCTGCCGATGACACCACGCCCATGAAGATGGACAAGGAGTTGCTGAGCCTGCCCGGTACCCGTTTCACCTACGCCATCGGCACCCTGGTGCTGTGGAGCGCCAAGGAAGGTTACGTGGATGCCAAGGGTGAAGTTCTGAAGAAGGGTGAATTCCAGCACGTGGCCGTGGCCAACCCCAAGACCGCTCCCTACGGTACAGCCGCCGTTCAGGCCCTGACCAAGCTGGGCCTGCTGGCTGGCATTCAACCCAAGTTCGTCCAAGGTGAAAACATCACCCAGACCTACCAGTTTGCTGCCACCGGCAATGCCGAACTGGGCTTCGTGGCCCTGTCCCAAGTCTACAAGGACGGCAAGCTGAACTCCGGTTCCGCCTGGGTGGTGCCTGCTGATTACTACGAGCCCATCCGTCAGGATGCCGTGATTCTGGCCAAGGCCCGCAACAACGTGGCTGCCAAGGCCCTGGTGGATTACCTGAAGGGGCCCAAGGCCGCTGTCGTGATCAAGTCTTACGGCTATCGCCTGTAAGGACGGAAAGGACTAGAGGGACCCATGGACGAATCGAATCTGGCCGCTGTCTGGCTCACCTTGAAGTTGGCGTGCCTGGTAACGGTATTGCTCCTGATCATTGGCACGCCCATCGCCTGGTGGTTGGCCCGGACTCGCTCCTGGCTCAAGGGGCCGGTGGGGGCCGTGGTGGCACTGCCGCTGGTATTGCCGCCTACGGTGCTGGGGTTCTACCTGTTGGTCGTCATGGGTCCTAATGGTGTGGTCGGGCAGATGACCCAGTCCCTGGGACTGGGGCTGCTGCCCTTTACCTTTCCCGGATTGGTGATCGCGTCCGTGCTGTATTCCATGCCTTTTGTGGTGCAGCCCATCCAGAATGCCTTCGAGGCCATGGGGGAGCGCCCCATGGAAGTGGCTGCCAGTTTGCGGGCCAGCCCTCGGGATGCCTTTTTTACCGTGGCTCTGCCTTTGGCTCGCCCGGGTTTTATTACCGCAGCCATTCTCGGCTTTGCCCATACGGTGGGTGAGTTCGGGGTTGTGCTGATGATAGGCGGCAACATCCCTGACAAGACCCGGGTGGTGTCCGTACAGATTTACGACCATGTGGAAGCCATGGAGTATGCCCAGGCCCATTGGTTGGCCGGAGGCATGGTGGTCTTCAGCTTCCTGGTTCTGCTGGCCCTTTATGGCCGGCGCGGTAACAGCGGGTGGAGCAAGTCATGATTGAAGCCCGTTTTCAACTGAATTACCCCGAGTTTTCCCTGGATGTGGACCTGAATCTGCCGGATAAGGGGATTACCGCCCTGTTCGGCCATTCCGGCTCCGGGAAAACCACTGTTTTGCGTTGCGTTTCCGGCCTGACCCGTGCGCCTGTCGGGCGTCTGGTGGTGGAGGGGCAGGTGTGGCAAGACGAGGAAAAGGGCTATTTCCTGCCCACATACCAACGGCCTCTGGGACTGGTGTTCCAGGAAGCGAGCCTGTTTCCCCATCTGTCCGTGCGCAAGAATCTGGAATACGGCATGAAGCGGGCAGGCAATCGCCAGGGCGAAGGCTTCGATGCCAGCGTCGCCCTGTTGGGGATTCGCCCCTTGCTGGATCGGGCTCCGGACCGTCTGTCCGGAGGCGAGCGCCAGCGGGTCGCCATTGCCCGGGCTCTGCTCACCCGTCCCCGCCTGCTGCTCATGGATGAGCCCCTGGCGGCCCTGGATTTGAAACGCAAGCTGGAAATCCTCCCCTACCTGGAAAAGCTCCACGACGAGCTGGATATCCCCGTGCTCTACATCAGCCATGCGCCTGATGAAGTGGCCCGACTGGCGGACCATCTGGTGCTCATGGAGGGGGGCAAGGTGGTGGCCAGCGGTTCCCTGATGGAAACCCTGGGGCGCGCGGATCTGCCTCCGGCTTTTGCCGATGATGCCGGGGTGGTGCTGGAAACCGTGGTGGCCGCCCAGGAGGTGGATGGCCTGACCCGACTCGATTTTGGCGACAACTCATTTCTGGTGTCCCGGGTGGATCAGCCCTTGGGCAAGCGCCTGCGTTGTCGCATCCATGCCAAGGATGTGAGTATTGCCCTACAGGCCCGCTCCGACAGCAGCATTCTCAATGCCCTGCCGGCCCAGGTGCAAAACATTACTGCCGCCGATACCCCGGGGCATACCCTGGTCCAGCTGGTGCTGGCCGATGGCCGGGTTTTGCTGTCCCGGATCACGGAGCGCTCCCGTGCCACCCTGGGCCTGGTGCCTGGCATGCCCGTCATCGCCCAGGTCAAGGCTGTTGCCTTGCTGGCTTGATGTGAGGAGGGCACAAAAATCGCTAATGCAGAAGGAATCTTGTCTGAAAGCTGGTTTTTTGTCGCAAAACGATCATGAAAATTGCCGTTGCCACCAAACACTATGAAACCGTTTCCGGTCATGCGGGACAGACCGCTTACTGGTTGTTGTACGACCTGGGAGGCTTCAAGCCGGGTATGGCTCTGCCGGAGCCAAGCAGGATTGAGCTGACCAAGGAGCAGTTTTTTCACCACTTCCAGGACGATGCCCCTCATCCCCTGGATGGGGTGGACCTGGCCGTGGTGGCCAGTGCGGGTGACGGTTTTGTACGCCATTTGAAGAAGCGGGGAACTGAGGTGCTGGTGACCGGTGAAACGGTTCCGGATCAGGCCCTGAGCAAGATCATCGCCGGGGAGGCCCTGGCCGAGCCCCGTTTTGATATCACCACCAGCCTGTGCAAGTTGCGGGATCTGTTTTCCCGCCATTGAGTGACTAAAGGAGCATCAGGATGCAACTGTCGTCAGCACATCTTCAAGCCTCATCCCGTTCCAGCGGGGAGCGGGATGATCTTTCCTGGTTGCAACATCTGCCGGCCGAATGGCGGGCCCAGGTAGTCTCCCCCCTGGAGGTGAGGACCTACCAGGATTATGAAATGGCCGCCGTGCGGGTGGTGGGCTACGACGGGGAGGAAAAGCCCTGTTATACGGCGCACCGCTTTGCCCTGACGGAACTGCGCTCCGACGATGGGGAAGAGTTTTACACCGTGCTGACCTATGGCGAGGAACTCTCGGCCTGGCGCCTGCGGGATGAGCGTTGGTTGGTGTGGCGGGAAATCCGGGGTGAGGAAGATTGCGCCAAGGCGAGTACCTTTTACTCCCTCTCCCAAGACATGCCCCGCTGATTCCATGAGCCCCTTCAATTTTCCCGATAGCGAACTGGAAGCCCTGCTGGGGGACGATGCCCCTTGGGGAGATGCCACCACCTGGGGGCTGGGGATAGGTGAACAGCCGGGGCGCATGGAATTTCGCGCCCGTCATGCCCAGGTCGTGTGTTGCAGTGAAGAGGCGGCCCGCATGGCGGAATTGCGTGGTCTGCGCCTTGTCGAAGGGCCGGTGCCCACGGGGACTGTGGTGGAACCGGGAACCCTGTTGCTGGCCTGCGACGGCCGGGCTACCGACCTGCACCGGGTCTGGAAGCCGGCCCAGACCTTGATGGAATATGCCGCGGGCGTGGCTACAGCCACGGCGGCCCTGGTGGCTGCGGCTCGTCAGGGCAATCCGGATGTGGCGGTGGCCTGTACGCGCAAGCATGTGCCCGGAGCCAAGAGCCTGGGAGTCAAGGCCATCATGGCTGGCGGCGCGGCACCCCATCGTTTGGGCATTTCCGACACCCTGCTGGTATTTGCCGAGCACCGGAGTTTTCTCGGTGACATCATGCCCGCGGAAGCCGTTGCCCGTCTGCATCGTTGCTGGCCCGAGCGTCAGGTGGTGGTGGAGGTGGCCGATGAAGACGAGGCTTGGATCTGGATGCAGGCCGGTGCCGATGTGATCCAGTTGGAAAAATGCACACCGGAGCAGGTGGGCCGGGTTGTGGTCCGGGCTCGGGAACTGTCTCCGGCACCCCTGGTGGCTGCAGCGGGTGGAGTCAATGCCGCCAATGCGACGGCTTATGCGGCGGCAGGTGCCCGGGTGCTGGTCTCCAGTGCCCCCTATCAGGGGGCGCCCAAGGACGTGGCTGTTCGCTTGTACGCCTACTGATTTAATGCTCATGACTTAAAACCACGAAACGGGTAAGGTTATGTCCGGTCCGGTACCTGGTGTGTGCCGGGTAACTCGATGGGAGAGTCCGGATGACTAGACTGTTGCTGGTGGAGGATGAGGAGGCCATTCGCCGTAATGCGGCCTTGTTACTCCAACTCGAGGGATATGAGGTCATTACGGCGGAAAACGGTATGGATGGCCTGTCCAAGGCCAGGGAGCAACTGCCGGATCTGGTGATTTCCGACGTGATGATGCCGGGCTGGAGCGGCCTGGAGTTCCTGGGCTTTCTCCGGGCAGACCCCATCACCAGCCACATTCCCGTAATTTTGCTGACGGCGCGTACCAGCCACGAGGATATTCGGGCGGGCATGGTGTCCGGTGCCGACGATTACCTGCCCAAACCCTTTCAGCGTCAGGAACTGCTGGATGCCGTCCGAGCCCAGCTGGAAAAGACCCGGGTCCGGGTGGGCATGTCGGCCCGTCTGGCCCAGCAGGCCCAACATCTTCTCTACCGGGATGCATTGACCGGTCTACCCAATCGCAATTTACTGGCCGAGCGCCTGCGTACAGCCATTGCCTCGGCCGTGCTCAATCGCAGCCAGCTGGCCCTGGTGCTGGTGGGGCTGGATCGCTTTTCCCATATCAATGACAGTCTGGGGCGCAGTGTGGGTGACGATCTGCTGCGTCAGCTGGCGGCCCGTTTGAATGATGAGCTGGAAAGCGATTATCTGGTGGGACTTCATGATGCGCTGGCACGCCTGGAAGGGGATGTCTTTGCCTTGGTGCTGGATTGCTTTGCCGACCAGGAATACATCGCCTCCCGGGTCCAGTCCCTGTTGCAGAAATTGAAGGTGCCCTATGTCTGCGAACACGGGGACCAGTTTCTCGGGGCCAGTATCGGGGTGGCCCTGTATCCCCAGGACGGGGAGGATGCCGAGGCCCTGATGGGGGCTGCCGAAACCGCCCTGCGGGCCGCCAAGGCCGAGGGGGGCGAGCGCAGCCATTTCTATACCGCCGAGATGAATACCCTGGCTGCCGAGCGCCTGGCGCTGCACAACGATCTGTTCCGGGCCCTGGAGCGGGAGCAGCTGCAGCTGTATTACCAACCCCAGGTGGATATCGAGAGTGCCCGGGTGGTTGGGTTTGAAGCCCTGATGCGCTGGCAACATCCGGAGCGGGGTATGGTTTCTCCCGCCCGTTTCATTCCCTTGGCCGAGGCTAATGGGCAGATCCTGCACCTGGGGGCCTGGGCCCTGGATGAGGCTTGTCGGCAGTTGGCCGAATGGCGCAGCCAGGGGTATCCCCCGGTACGCATGGCCGTGAATCTGGCGGCGCGCCAGTTTCTGGAGCCGGGCTTGGTGGACCAGGTGGCCCAGTGCCTGGAGAAGTACCAGAT
>QKDJ01000353.1 GCA_003252145.1 Azovibrio restrictus | reverse complement strand
ACCCGAGCCCGGCTGGACCCTGGTTTATTTCGCGGCACCCCAAAAACGGGAGGTCACCTCTCCCCCCTCTATTACGGAAGAGTGAAACAATCCCTCAATACATTGGCGATAGGCACCCGCTATTCCCAATATGAATCAAAACAATTGGCCCGACCTTCCCAATCTCCTTAAGATGGGAACCGTCGATTCAATACAACGTCGATTCAAACCAACCCTAGGAGATAACGATGTCCCTGATCAATACCCAGATCCAACCGTTCAAGGTCAATGCTTTCCACAATGGCAAGTTCATCGAAGTGAGCGATGCCGATCTGAAGGGCAAGTGGTCCGTCCTGATTTTCATGCCCGCCGCCTTCACCTTCAACTGCCCCACCGAAATTGAAGACGCTGCCGACAACTACGCCGAATTCCAGAAGGCCGGTGCCGAGGTGTACATCGTCACCACCGACACCCACTTCTCCCACAAGGTGTGGCACGAAACCTCCCCCGCCGTGGGCAAGGCCAAGTTCCCCCTGATCGGTGACCCCACCCACGTGCTGACCAACGCCTTCGGTGTGCATCTCCCCGAAGAAGGTCTGGCTCTGCGTGGCCCCTTCATCATCAACCCCGAAGGCGTGATCAAGACCCTGGAAATCCATTCCAACGAGATCGCCCGGGACGTGTCCGAAACCCTGCGCAAGCTGAAGGCTGCCCAATACACCGCCGCCAACCCCGGCCAAGTGTGCCCCGCCAAGTGGAAGGAAGGCGCCAAGACCCTGGCTCCCTCCATCGACCTGGTCGGCAAGATCTAAGCAGAACAGCGACAACCTCCGGCCCGCCTCCGGGCGGTCCGGATCGCAGCGCAAAGGCGCCAGCGCATCTCTGTTCTGGCGCTTTTTCATTGCGATTTTCACACCATTCCATTGACATCAGAATCCATAAAGGGAGAACACCATGCTTGACGACAGCATCAAGACCCAGTTGCAGTCCTACCTGACCCGGCTTGTCCACCCCATTGATCTGGTGGCCTCCCTGGACGACAGCACCAATGCCGCTGAAATGCGGGAACTGCTGCAGGACGTGGCCGGCCTGTCCGACATGGTGACCTTGCGTGAAGACGGCAATTACAAGCGCCGTCCTTCCTTCGGCATCGCACCCCAGGGCCAGAGCCCCCGCATCCATTTCGCCGGCATCCCCATGGGGCACGAATTCACCTCCCTGATCCTGGCCCTGCTCCAGTCCGGCGGTTATCCCCCCAAGGTGGAAGCCGACGTGATCGAGCAAATCAAGGGGCTGGACGGCAAGTTCAGTTTTGAGACCTTCATTTCCCTGACCTGCCACAACTGCCCGGACGTGGTTCAGGCCCTGAACACCATGGCCGCCCTCAATCCCCATGTGGAAGCGGTGATGATCGATGGGGGCATGTTCCAGCAGGAAGTGGACGAGCGCCAGATCATGGGCGTGCCCGCCATCTTCCTGAATGGTGAAGTCTTCGGTTCCGGCCGTATGGAGATGGGTGAAATCCTGGCCAAGGTGGACACGGGTGCTGCCGCCCGGGATGCGGCCAAGCTCTCGGAAAAGGACACCTATGAAGTTCTGGTGGTGGGCGGTGGCCCCGCTGGTTCCGCAGCCGCCATCTACGCTGCCCGCAAGGGCATCCGCACCGGGGTGCTGGCCGAGCGTTTCGGCGGTCAGGTGATGGATACCCTGGGCATCGAGAACTTCATTTCCGTCAAGGAAACCGAAGGTCCCAAGCTGGCCATGGCCCTGGAAGAACACGTGCGGGCCTATGAAGTGGATGTGATGAACCTGCAAAAGGCCGTGGCCCTGAAGCCTGCCGCCGGCAGCCAGCCCGCCGAAGTGACCCTGGCCAACGGTGCCGTGCTGAATAGCAAGACCGTGATCCTCTCCACCGGGGCCCGCTGGCGCGAAATGAACGTGCCTGGCGAAGCCGAGTACCGCACCAAGGGCGTGGCCTACTGCCCCCACTGCGATGGCCCCCTGTTCAAGGGCAAGCGGGTCGCCGTGATCGGTGGTGGTAACTCCGGCGTGGAGGCCGCCATCGACCTGGCCGGTATCGTCGCCCACGTGACCCTGCTGGAATTCGGTCAGGAAATGCGGGCCGATGCGGTGCTGCAAAAGAAGCTGCGCAGCCTGCCCAACGTCACCATCATCACCGAGGCCCAGACCACGGAAGTGACCGGCGACGGCCAGAAGGTAAACGGCATCAAGTACAAGGACCGGGTCAGCGGCGAAGAAAAGACCGTGGAACTGGAAGGCATCTTCGTGCAGATCGGCCTCTTGCCCAACACCGATTGGCTCAAGGGCACCGTGGAGCTCTCCGACCGGGGCGAGATCGTCATCAACGCCAAGGGCGAGACTTCCGCCGAAGGGGTGTTTGCCGCCGGGGACTGCACCACCGTGCCCTACAAGCAGATCATCATCGCCATGGGCGAAGGGGCCAAGGCCAGTCTTTCCGCCTTTGACCACCTGATCCGCAGCTCGGCACCGGCCTGATCCTGTCGTACCCACACAAGAAACCCGCCTGATGGCGGGTTTCTTTTGCGCCCGGCGCCGGCGCCCCGATGTGTTCCCCCGTGTAAAAATTCGGCTCGGCATTTGGCTTTTCGGGCGAATGCCGGGACAATCGGGCACTCCTCGTTTTTCCAGGGCAATCCCAGCCTGGTCCCCATGTCCGAATTCAGCCCCACCACACTACAGCCCTCGACCACCCCCTTTGTTGGACTCGCCCCCTTTCTGCGCCTGAGCATCGCCGGTGAGGACCTGCGGCCCATTGCCCAAGGCCTGCTCCAAGCCGCCGAAAACGCCCCTGAAGATGCCAATCTTTGGCTGAACCTGGCCATCGCCATGTTCAGCCTGAGTCAAGATGAACTGGGTCTGAACATTCAGGCTCAGGCCCTGGAACTGCAGCGCCTCTATCATCTTCCGGCCAAACAGCAACCTGCCAAAGTACGAGTGCTGATGCTGATGACACCGGGCAATCTGTCTGCCAATACGCCTCTGGAATGTCTGCTGGAAAACAGCGATGTGGACCTGGCTTGCTACTACCTGGACCCGGAGCAACTCTGGCGCGACCCCATCCCGGAACACGACCTGCTGCTGGTAGCCGTCAGCGAAGAAGAATCTCGCTACCCGCTGCTGCAAAGCCTGGAGGCCGCCCTGCAGGACTGGCCCCGCCCCGTTCTGAATCCACCGGCCGCCATTCTCAACGTGGCCCGGGCCCGGGCAAGCCAGCTGCTGCAGGACATTCCCGGCCTTCTCATGCCCCACACGGTGGACCTGCCTCTTGAAACCCTGAGTACCATTGCCCGGGGCAAGGCTCCGCTTCCCGCCCAGGTGCCCGACTTCCCTGTCATTGTCCGTCCCAGTCACTCCCATGCGGGCCAGGACCTGGAACGGCTGGATACCCTGGCAGACCTGCAGGCCTATCTGGAACGCGTGGACGCCACCCGTTTCTGCCTCGCTCCCTTCGTGGATTACAGCAGCGCAGACGGGCAATTCCGCAAATTCCGCATCGCCATGGTCGGCGACCAGGCCTATGCCTGCCATATGGCGGTTTCCAGCCACTGGATGGTCCATTACGTGAATGCGGGCATGTATGAAGACGGGGACAAGCGGAAAGAGGAACTGCAGTTCATGGAACAGTTCGCGGCCTTCCGCCAACGCCATGGCAGCGCCCTGGCCCAAGTGGCCGCCCGCCTGGGGCTGGACTACTTCTGTATCGACGGGGCAGAAACCCGCGACGGCCGCTTGCTGATTTTTGAAGCGGGCCACGCCATGGTGGTCCATGCCATGGACTCGGAAACCCTCTTTCCCTACAAGCAGGAACACATGCTCAAGGTCAGGGAAGCCGTGCGCCAACTCCTGTTGCAGCGGGCGGGCATCGCAGCCCCCTCCGCCTGAGTGCTGGCCATGGAACTGGACAATGCCCTGAATTTCTCCGGTGGCCCCGGCGTACTGCCGGAATCCGTCCTGACGCAAACCCAGGAAGCCATTTTCCGGGTCCCCGAGACCGGCTTATCCGTTTTGGGCATCAGCCACCGCTCCGACTGGTTTGCTGCAGTGGTGGCCGAGCTGGAGACCAATATCCGCCAGCTGCTGGATGTGGGCACCGACTATCAGGTACTACTGCTGCAAGGGGGTGCCACCCAGCAATTTTCCATGGTGCCCATGGCCCTGCTGCGCAATAGCGAGACTGCAGCCGACTACCTGCATACGGGCTACTGGAGCGGCAAGGCCCTTCCAGAAGCCCGCCGCGAAGGCCCTGTTCGGCTTCTCTGGAGCGGAGAAGCCACTGAATTCCGGCGCCTACCGGACGAAGCCGAGCTGGAATACGCCGCCTCCGCCCCCTATCTCCATTACGTCTCCAACGAAACCGTTGAAGGCCTCCAGTTCCATCGGCTGCTGGGCCGGGATGATGTACCGCGCATTTGCGACATGTCCTCGGACTTTCTCTCCCGCCCCTGCGAAGCCGAGCGTTTTGAACTGATCTACGCCCACGCCCAGAAAAACATCGGCCCAGCCGGTGTCACCGTCGTGGTGGCACGCAACAGCCTCATTGAACGGGCCAACCACGACCTACCCGGTTTCCTGGATTACCGTACCCACGCCCAGGCCCACTCCATCTACAACACTCCCCCGGTCTTCGCCATTTACGTGGTGTTGCTGGTGACCCGCTGGTTGCTGGGAGAGATTGGTGGGGTATCGGCCATGGCCCGCATCAACCAGAGCAAGGCCGCGCTGCTATACGGTTTGATGGACGTTCACCCGGAGTTTTACCGCTCCCGGGTCCGTGCCCAGGACCGCTCTCTGATGAATGTCACCTTCAATCTGCCCACCCCGGAACTCGAGCAGGAATTCCTGGCACTAGCCTCTGAAGCTGGCTTTTCCGGGCTGGGAGGGCATCGCTCCGTGGGCGGCATTCGCGCCTCCCTCTATAACGCCATGACCCTGCAATCTGTGGAGCATTTGGCGAACTTCATGGCAGACTTCCAGCGTAAATCCGGATATTGATAGGGGGCGGGATAGCGAGTACCGCCTAGCCTTGCTAAAAATAGCCTGACAAAAACCTCGTAGCTGCCCCAGGAGCCCTCATGGAAGCCACCCGCCCATCTCTCATGCCAGGTTGGACCGCCCTGCTCTGGAAGCATGCCCGCCAGCACCAACTGGCGGCCCTGGGTCTGGGGGTTTCCCTGCTGACGGTGTTCTGGCTGTTGGGTCAGAGCCTGCTTGAGATTTTTACCGACACGGCCAGCCCCGGCCTGCGTTACGCCATGCTGGGCGGCCTGGCCGGTTTTCTCACCACCTCTTTGGGGGCTTTTCCCGCCCTGATCCTACGCAGCATTCCCCAAAAACTGGAAGACAGTTTGCTGGGATTGGCCGCCGGCATGATGCTGGCCGCCAGCGCCTTTTCCCTGCTTCTGCCCGGTCTTGCGGCTGGTGCGGAAATCACGGGCAGCAAGGGCCTGGGTGCGGCCATCGTGGTCCTGGGCATGGGCCTCGGTGTGCTGCTGATGCTGGGCCTGGATGAATTCACCCCCCACGAACACGACAAAACCGGCCCCTGCGGCCCTGGCCATGAACGCTGCGGCCGGGTGTGGCTCTTCGTCTTTGCCATCGCCCTGCACAACCTGCCCGAGGGTATGGCCATAGGCGTGAGCTTTTCCCAGGCTGACCTGGCCGTGGGACTTCCCCTCACCACCGCCATCGCCCTTCAGGACATTCCCGAGGGCCTTGCCGTAGCCCTGGCCCTACGTGGTGCGGACTTCCCGGCGGGCAAGGCGGTACTGGTGGCCATCCTGAGCGGCTTTCTGGAACCTGTAGGCGCCCTGCTGGGCGTGGGCCTTTCCAGCGGCCTGGCCTTCACCTACCCCCTGGGCCTGGGCCTGGCCGCCGGCGCCATGCTCTTCGTGGTCTCCCATGAGGTAATTCCAGAAACCCACCGCAACGGCCACCAAACCTCGGCCACCCTGGGTCTGATGGCCGGATTTGCCCTGATGATGGTGCTGGATACGACGCTGGGTTAGGAAAAGGTCACCCCCATCAAATCTGGAGCCGCCTGCTGGATATGTCGCTGTAGCAACCCCATCACCTGTTGGACCCGCATGGGTGTGACTTCCCGACGGGGGGTCAGTAAGCGGATCATGCTGGGCTGACCCAAAGTGTGATCGGGCAAGATTCGCTGCAGGGTGCCCAAGGTCAGTTCCGAATGGATCGACCATGCAGACTTGGCAATGATGCCCACGCCCTTGATGGCCAGTTGGGTCAGGAAATCACCCGTATTGCAGTGAAAACTGTGTTCCAAATTCACTCGCTCCTGTTTTCCTGCTGCAATCAGAACCCACGCTTTCATGCCGGGGTAGCTGAGACAGTGGTGGCGACGCAGGTCATCGGGCTTTTTCGGTTCCCCCTTGGCCAGGAGGTACTGGGGGCTGGCAGCTAGAATCCGATGATCCTGCAGCAGGTCAAAACTATCCACCCCATGGGGCACCTGCCCCCCGATACGGAAGGTAATGTCGATGCCTTCCTGGATCAGCTCCGTAAGTTTGTCTTCAAGCACCAATT
>QKDJ01000162.1 GCA_003252145.1 Azovibrio restrictus | reverse complement strand
CCTGCTGCGCATGACCAACACCCCCTGGGCCCCCTGGACCGTGGTGGAAGGTACCGACGACAACTACCGCTCCCTCACCGTGGGCAAGATGATTATGGACGCCCTGCAAAAGCGCCTGGCAGACACCCGGGACCAGAACTATCCGGTGGCCCCCCCCATCTTCCCCAAGATCGATGCCCTGGATGTACTCACGGCCCTGGATCTGGATCAGAAGCTGGCCAAGAAGGAATACGAGACCCGGCTCGACAAAGCCCAGGGACGCCTCTCCGAACTGGTGCGTTCCCCCGCCTTTGCCAAGCGCTCCCTGATCCTGGCTTTCGAAGGATCCGATGCGGCTGGCAAGGGGGGCAGCATCCGTCGCGTAGCCGCCTCCATGGATGCCCGCCAGTACCAGATCGTGCCCATCGCCGCCCCCACGGAAGAAGAACGAGCCCAGCCCTACCTGTGGCGTTTCTGGCGCCATGTGCCGAAAAACGGCCGGGCCACCATTTTCGACCGGACCTGGTATGGCCGGGTCCTGGTGGAGCGGGTGGAAGGCTTCTGCACGGAAGCGGACTGGCTTCGGGCCTACGCGGAAATCAACGATTTCGAGCACGAACTGACCGAGGATGGAGCCATCATCGTCAAGTTCTGGCTGCAGATCAGCAAGGAAGAGCAGTTCCGCCGCTTCAAGGAGCGGGAGGACATCGCCTTCAAGCGCTTCAAGATCACCGATGAGGACTGGCGCAACCGGGAAAAGTGGGACCAGTACCACGAAGCCGTGTGCGACATGGTGGAGCGCACCAGCACCGGGGCCGTGCCCTGGACCCTGGTGGAAGCCAATGACAAGAATTTTGCCCGGGTGAAGGTGCTGGAAACCATCTGTGCCCGGCTGGAAGCCGCTTTAAAAGGGAAAGGCGCTGCATGACTGCTGACACCAAACCATCCAACCTGACCGACTTCGTCGCCTGGTTCCGGCTGGTCACGCCCTATATCAACGCCTTCCGGGGCAAGACCTTTGTGGTCGCCTTCGGCGGCAAGGCCATCAGCGACAGCCTGGCCAAGACCCTGGCCTATGACGTGAATCTGCTGGCCAGCCTGGGTATCCGCCTGGTGCTGGTCCATGGGGCACGCCCTCAGATCGAGGAAGAACTGCGGGAAAAAGGGCTGGAATCCAAGTACCACAAGGGCTATCGCATCACCGATGCAGAAACCCTGGATTGCGTGCTGGATGCGGTGGGCAGCGTCTATCTGGAAATCGAGGGCCTGCTCTCCCAGGGCCTGCCCAACACCCCCATGGCCAACAGCCATATCCGGGTGATTGGCGGCAACTTCATCACTGCCCGGCCTCTCGGAGTCATCGACGGCATCGACTTCCACTACGGCGGCTCCGTACGCAAGGTGGACGGAGAGGGTCTCAAGGCCCAGCTGGCCCTGGGCAATATCGTGCTGCTTTCCTGCCAGGGCAGCTCTCCCACGGGGGAAATCTTCAACCTGCAGATGGAAGAAGTCGCCGAGGCGGTGGCCGTGGCCGTCAAGGCCGACAAGCTGGTGTTCCTCACGGACAGCCAGGGGGTCACGGACGAACAGGGCCAGTTGCTGGACGAACTGACCGCCGATGCCGCCGCCCAGTTGCGGGACAGCCCCTGGTTCTCCAACGACATCAAACGCTACCTGCCCTGCGCCGTGCGGGCCAGCCGGCTGGGCGTGGGCCGGGTGCACCTGATCGGCTACGAGCAAGATGGCGCCCTGCTTCAGGAACTGTTCACCCTGGAAGGCATCGGTACCGTCATCTCCCGGGAATCCCTGGAACGCATCCGGGAAGCCCGGGCCGACGACATTGGCGCCCTGATCGCCCTGATCGAACCCCTGGAAGAAGACGGCACCCTGGTACACCGCCCCCGGGAAGTGCTGGAGCGGGAAATCGAGAAGTTTTCCATCATCGAGCACGATGGCATGGTGGTGGGCTGCGCCGCCCTTTACGAATACGACGATGGCGTCGCCGAGCTGGCCTGCCTGGCCGTGCATCCGGCCCATCGGGAATGGGGTTACGGGGAGCAATTGATGGAGCGCATCCAGGCCCGGGCCAAGTCCGTGGGCATCAAGCGCCTGTTCGTGCTCACCACCCGCACGGTGCATTGGTTCATCGAACGAGGCTTCAAGCTGGAAAGCGTGGATGCCCTGCCCACTCAGAAACGGCAGATGTACAACCTGCAGCGCCGGTCCAAGGTGTTGATCAAGTCGTTATAATCGACCCACCCCAATTTAGCCCTATCCGGAGAAACCCATGAGCAGAACCGTGAATTGCATCAAGCTGGGCCAGGAAGCCGAAGGTCTGGACTTTCCTCCCCTGCCCGGCCCCATCGGCCAGAAGATTTTCGAGAGCGTGTCCAAGGAAGCCTGGCAGCAATGGATCAAGCTGCAGACCATGATCATCAATGAAAATCGCCTGAATCTGGCTGACCCCTCCCATCGCAAGTACCTGATGGAACAGGTGCAAAACCACTTCTTCGGCACCGGTGCCGACCAGATTTCCGGTTACGTTCCTCCCAAGGCCTGAGCCTTTTAGGACCCCAAACAAAAAGCCCCTCACGAGGGGCTTTTTTCATGGCTGGGGGCAGATGCCTCAGGCCTGATTGCGGCTCAGCTGCAGACGTAGATCGCGGCAACGGTCTCGAATCCGGGCCAGGTCTTCCAACACCAGCCGCTGGCTTTCCCGCACATTGCGGATTTTCTGTTGCAGATGGGTGATGCTCTCCACGTAAGTCACCAGAGCATCCTTCAGACTGGGGGACTTCTGTTCCATGCTGGCACTCCTGAGGTCATTGGCACCTCAGTGTGATCCCCCCCCATGACAGGAGCGGGACATTTCCATGTCATTTACAGGAAGCCCTCAGGCCAGGTGCCCCAGCACCCAGGTCATCCCCAAACCCAGCAATACGGCCAAACTCAGGCCTAGCACCTGATGTACCACGAACTCACGATCCACGAAGGATAGC
This sequence comes from Azovibrio restrictus, assembly GCA_003252145.1. GTDB lineage: Bacteria > Pseudomonadota > Gammaproteobacteria > Burkholderiales > Rhodocyclaceae > Azovibrio > Azovibrio restrictus_A. Next base: position 3,595 of record QKDJ01000162.1, on the reverse strand, counting down.
TCCCGGGCCAAAAACTCCCCATAGCGCTCGAACTTGAGGCAGGGCTCGTTCTGGTTGTTTTCCATCCCCTGACAGTTTTCTTCCCGGTAGCGGCACAAACTGCAACTCGATTTGATGCTGGTCTTGTTGTCCAAGCGACTCTCCCTTTTCGCATTTACGGAATGTATAACAAGTTCCATGCCATAAAGAATCCCCCTCGTGGAGGGGGATTTTGCCTTTAGTTGCGCCCCAGTTTCAGGCACTCACACCAGTCTGGTGCAAGGTCCAAGGGAACGCAGCTCAGCTGTTCTTGGCCAGTTCCTTGTCCAGCTCTTCGGGAGGGGTGTGCCGGACATTGAGGCCCTTGACCATGTAGATCACGTATTCGGAGATGTTCTTGGCATGATCGCCAATGCGCTCGATGGCCTTGGCGACGGCCATGATGTCCAGGGAGCGGGAGATGGTGCGGGGGTCTTCCATCATGAAGGTGATGAGCTGACGTACCACTGATTTGTACTGGTTGTTGATCTCGTCATCCAGATGCACCACCTGGGCTGCGGCCAGCACATCCAGACGGGCGAAGGCGTCCAGAGCAACCCGCAGCATCTGCAGGGACTGGTCCGCCATGTGGCGCAGATCCACATCCGGGGTGAAGGAGCTGTGCTGGCTGTGCAGCATGGCGCCGATGCGGGCAATTTTCTGAGCCTTGTCGCCGATGCGCTCCAGGTCATTGATGCTCTTCAGGACCGTGAGGATCATGCGCAGGTCGATGGCGGTGGGCTGGCGCTTGGCGATGACCTGGTTACAGGCCTCATCCAGCTCCACTTCCAGCTTGTTGATATGGATATCCTCACGCACCACCAGATCCATTTCTGCCTGGTCACCCAGGTACAGGGCACGGATGGCACGGGAAACCTGTTGCTCCACCAGGCCGCCCATCTGCAGGACGCGGGTGCGCAGCTGTTCCAGTTCCAGGTCAAATTGCTTGGAGGTGTGATCCTGCAGAGTGGTGCGAAGTTCGGTCATGGTGCCAGGAGAAAAAGACATGGGAAGTAGCAAAGCCTACCGGGCCAATGTGACAGCAAGATTTCACTGACCCGTGCGACTGAAGCGTTGCACGCCTGTCTCGGTCCCCAGCAGCAGCAGATCCGCGCCCCGGGCGGCAAAAAGACCATTGGTGACCACACCTACCATCTGGTTGATGGCGGTTTCAGTGGCCAGGGGATCGGTGATGGACAGGCCATGGACGTCGAGAATCACATTGCCGTTATCGGTGGTGAAACCCTCGCGCAACTTGGGCGTTCCACCCAGGGCAGCCAGTTGCCGGGCCACCTGGCGGGTGGCCATGGGAATCACTTCCACGGGCAAGGGGAAGCGTCCCAGCACAGGCACCCGCTTGGAAGCGTCAGCGATACAGACAAAGGTATCGGCCCCGGCTGCCACGATTTTTTCCCGGGTCTGGGCGCCACCGCCCCCCTTGATCATGCTCATGCCCGAGTCAATTTCATCAGCCCCATCCACGTAGATGGAGAGACGCTCCACATCATTCATATCCACCACGGGAATGCCCAGGGCTTCCAGACGCTGACGGGTAGCTTCGGAACTGGCCACTGCACCACCCAGACGGTGCTTGATGGGGGCCAATGCCGCGATGAACAGATTGGCGGTGGAGCCGGTGCCCACGCCCAGAATGGCGCCCTCAGGCAGGTGTTCAGCCACGTAATCGGCAGCTGCCTGGGCCACGGCTTGTTTCAGTTCGTCCTGGGTCATGAATAGGTACTCGCGGGAAATTAAAGGGAATCAGAGGGGAATTTTACCGCCGGGCACCGGGTTGCCGTTAGGGGGCTTTCCACAAGTTCACAGGACTGTAATCAAGGAGCGCTATAAATCCCAGCCCCACGGAATATAACGCCGCCGTACGCAGCCTCCAGGAGATGCGCCCATGACCCCAAAAAAGACCCCTTCCAAATGGCTGGGAAAATACAAGGAACTGCTTGCGGCCATTACGCTCTTTCTGGTCCTGGACCTGGGCGTACTGGTATTCAACACCTATACCTCCCACCTGATCGAACGGGATACCGCCCTGATCAACACCGCCGGCGAGCTGCGGGTTTATTCCCAGCAACTCACCAAGGCCCTGCTGACCCTGCGCCAGGAGGTGGAGGCTGATGAGCCCCTCCAGACCAGCCTGGCCCAGTTGAGCGAAGCCCACGCGGCCTTTACCGATGCCCTGACCCTGCTGCAGGGGGCCACGCGCAAACACACCTCCGACACCTCCCCCATGGATGAGGAAGGCCAAGCCCTGCTGGCTCAGTTGCAGGACTACTGGGAACCCATGGATGAGGCGACCGCAGCTTTGATGGCCACCCAGCACCCCAACCTGCTGGAAGTGCAAAATGGAGCAACCAAAGCGGTGGCCCGTAATGTGCGCCTGATGCAGCTGGCCGACGACCTGACTCGCCACCTGGAAGAACGGGCCGTCTCCCGGGCCGCATGGCTGCGCTACATCCAGTTAGGCGCCATTTTGCTGGCCACCCTCAATTTCATCTTCATCATCTTCAAATTCATCCGCCGCCTGCTGGAGAGTGACCGTCAGGCCGAAGCGGCCCGCCAGGAAACCCGGGAAATTTTGGATACGGTGCGGGAAGGCCTGTTCCTCCTGGGTCGGGATGGCGCCATTGGTCATCAGTTCTCCCGTTCCCTGCCCGGCCTCTTCAAGCAGCCGGTCCACGGGGGGCAATCCTTCCACCTGATCCTGAACGCCCTGCTGGAACCGGATCAGCATGAAGCCGCCCGGGATTACGTGGATCTGCTCTTCAACCGCAAGGTCAAACCCAGCCTCCTGGAAGAGCTCAACCCCCTGCGGGAAGTCCCCCTGAAAGGCGGTGAGGGACGCCGCAAGGGCCCCAGCCACCTTTCCTTCGAATTCAGCCAGGTGCTGGATGAGGGGGAAGTCAGCGCCCTGTTGGTGACGGTTTCCGATATCAGCCAACAGGCCCAACTGGCCCGGGAGCTGGCGGTTACCGAAGCCCGGGCGGGCTCCGAGGTAGAAGGTCTGCTGGCGGTTCTGGATCAGGAACCCGTCCAGCTGCAACAATTCCTGAGCGATGCCGAAGATCGCCTGACCATGATCAACCGCAGCCTCCAGGAAGTCCGCGCCGACGCCCGGGCTTACGGGGAGCTGATCAACCAGATCTTCCGGGGTGTTCACGCCATCAAGGGCGAAGCCGGAGCCCTGGGACTCATGGACATTTCCGCCCAGGCCCACCAGTTCGAGGAAATCCTTTCCCCCCTGCGCCGCCGGGCCGACTTGACCGGCGACGACCTGATTCCCATCGCCTTCCAGGTGGCCGAACTGCGCAACCGCCTGGGCCGCATTGCCCAGGTTCAGGAGCGGATCGCCTCGCGACTCAAGGGACAAGCTGTCACGACCCACCCCCTGGAAGAACTCAAGCAACAGATCGAACATCTGGCCTTGAAGGTGGCCGAGGACTTGAACAAGAAGGTGACTGTGGAAGTCAGCCTGCCGGAGCAACCCGCTGCCGCCGACGCCAGCCTCTTGCGCCACCTGCGGGAAATGGTGCCGCAGCTGGTACGCAACGCCGTGGCCCACGGT
>QKDJ01000108.1 GCA_003252145.1 Azovibrio restrictus | reverse complement strand
CTCATTGATCCAGCTACTGGAGCCGAACGTATTCGGGGCATGATTGGTCAGCGGTATTATTTTTCCGACCTTCAGGTGGGCATTCCGGGAGAGGATTTGAGGCGGGATGGTTTTTCCACGTTGCTCACCGCATTCAGCGGGCAGGTGGCCCCCAAGGTCTATGTGGATACGGCTTGGGAATACAACTTCAACAACTCTACTAATGAGCGCTTGTACGTTGGTGGGCGCTACCAGCCCGATTACGGCAAGGTGTTGTCAGCTGCGTACCGTTACAACAGAGGGGCCGTTGAGCAAAGTCAGGAAACCCTGGATCAGATCGATCTGGCTGCTCAATGGAATCTATCCGGTCGTTGGCATGTGGTAGGGCGTTATAACTATGCCTTGGATACTTCCCGCTTGGTAGAGGGTATTGCCGGTGTGGAATACAACGCGGGTTGCTGGGTGGGGCGTTTTGTAGTCCAACGTCTGGAAAGTACGCGTGGAAGCCCCAACACCAGTTTCTTTTTCCAGCTTGAGCTGAATGATTTCGGTCAAGTGGGCTCCAACCCGATCCAGACCCTGCGTCGCAGCATTCCCGGTTACAGCAAGATCAATGAACTGCCCTCCGGCAGTCTCCTGAGCGAAGATTGAGTGCCATGAACAAGTTTTTCCGTATCCTGACAGCCCTGATGATTTCTTGTGGTTTGGGCGTAAATCTAGCCCAGGCCCGCTCCCAGGTGGTGGAGGCAGACCGCATTGTGGCGGTTGTGGGTAGCGATGCCATCACCCTTTCAGAGCTCAAGGGCCGTTTGCAGTCAGCCATGGCTCAACTTCAACGTCAGGGAACGCCTTTGCCCCCTCAAGATGTGCTGGAGCAGCAGATGCTGGAGCGCATGATCATGGACCGGGCGCAACTGCAGTCTGCCCGGGAGATGGGCTTGCGGGTGGATGACCAGCAATTGGATCAGACCATCGCCCGTATCGCAGGCAACAACAATATGAACCCCACCCAATTCCGGGCTGCCTTGGAAAAGGACGGGGTGCCTTACGCCCGCTTCCGGGAGGAAATTCGCGATGAAATCCTGATCTCCCGTCTAAGGGATCGGGAAGTGGATAGTCGTCTGGTGATTTCCGATGCGGAGATCGACAACTATCTGGCCCAGAATGCTACGGCTGGGGGTGAGGAATACCAGATGGCCCACATTCTTCTGCGCGCTCCTGAAGGAGCTACGCCGGAACAGTTGCAGAAACTCAAGGCCAAGGCAGAAGAGGCCTTGAAAAAAGCCCAGGCCGGCGGCAATTTTGCAGAACTGGCGGCTACCTATTCCGATGCACCCGATGCCCTGCAAGGTGGAGCCCTTGGCTGGCGGACGCGGGATCATTTGCCTGCCATCTTTGCCGAGGCGGCCCTGAAACTCCAGTCGGGCCAGGTTAGCGAGGTGCTGCGTTCCTCCAATGGTTTCCATATCGTCAAGCTGTTGGCCAAGCGGGGCGGAGGGCAGGTGGATGGCAACGTGCGTCAGACCCATGCCCGGCACATCCTGATCCGGGTCAGCGAAATCGTGTCTGAAACCGAAGCCAAGCGCCGCCTGAATGATTTGCTGGATCGCATCAAGCACGGGGAGGACTTTGGCGAATTGGCCCGCCTCTACTCCCAGGATGGTGCAGCCCCCAAGGGCGGCGACTTGGGCTGGGTGAATCCGGGCGATCTGGTCCCCGAATTCGAGCGGGCCATGGATGCTCTGAAGGATGGTGAGGTCAGTGATGTGGTGCGTACCCCCTTTGGCTTTCACCTGATCATGGTGGAAGGTCGCAGGAATCAGGATATGAGCCAGGAAAAGCAGCGTCTGGCAGCCCGTCAGGCCCTGCGGGACCGCAAGATGGATGAGGCCTATCAGGATTGGCTGCGTCAGTTGCGGGACAAGACCTACGTGGAATACCGCCTGGAAGAACAATGAGTCGCCCCCTGATCGCCGTCACCTCGGGTGAGCCGGCGGGTATCGGGCCCGACATTTGTCTGCGTCTGGCCGAAAAGGATACGGGAGCCCATCCCCTGGTGCTCTGCGACAGGGACTTGCTGGCCGAACGGGCCCGACAGCTGAATTTGCATGTGGCCTTGCGGGACTTCGTTCCGGGCCGTGCCTACCTGCCCGGTGTGCTGGATGTGCTGCATCGCCCCCTGGTAGCCCCCTGTACTCCAGGGGAACTAGACCCCGCCAATGCCCCCTATGTACTGGGCCTGCTTAACGCTGCCCTGGGGGGCTGCCAGCATGGGGAATTCGATGCCATGGTGACAGCGCCTCTGCACAAGGGCGTCATCAATGAAGCGGGCGTGCCCTTTACCGGGCACACGGAATATCTGGCGGACAAGACCCAGACCCCGAAAGTGGTGATGATGCTGGCCGGAGAAACGGATAAAGGCCCCCTGCGCGTGGCCCTGGTCACCACCCACTTGCCCCTGAGTCGTGTGGCAGAAGCCATTACCCCGGCAACCCTGACGGAAGTCATCCGCATCCTGCATCGGGACCTGCGCAACAAATATGGGCTGCCGAATCCCCGTATCCTGGTGACCGGGCTCAATCCCCATGCGGGGGAGGGAGGGCATCTGGGGCGGGAGGAGCTGGACATCATTGCCCCGACCCTGGCGACCCTGCGTCAGGAAGGCATCAATCTTCTGGGCCCCCTGCCTGCGGATACGCTCTTTACGCCCCCCGTGCTCTCTCAAGGCGATGCGGTACTGGCCATGTATCACGACCAGGGTCTGGCCCCCCTCAAGTACGCCACCTTCGGCAAGGGTATCAATGTCACCCTGGGGTTGCCCATCATCCGCACTTCCGTGGATCATGGGACGGCCCTGGACCTGGCGGGTACGGGCCGGGCCGACCCGGGCAGCCTGTTCGAGGCTGTGCGAGAGGCTGCCCGTATGGCCGCAAGAAAGCATTCATGAAATCCGGCAAGCACCGTTCTCATTCTCCTTCTGTCCAAGCCGGTCATGCGCCGCGCAAGCGTTTTGGCCAGAATTTCCTGGTTGATACCGGCATCATTACCAGTATCGTCCTGGCTATCGATCCCCGCCCTCAGGATCTGCTGGTGGAAATCGGCCCTGGCCTTGGCGCCCTGACCGAACCGCTGATGGCTCGGGTGGATCACCTGCATGTGGTGGAAATTGACAGGGACCTGATCGCCCGCCTCAAGCAACGCCATGGGCGGGATCGCCTGACCATCCACGAGGGTGACGCCCTGGCCTTCGACTTTGGCAGTCTGGGAAACCGTCTGCGGGTGGCTGGCAACCTGCCCTACAACATTTCCACCCCTCTGCTCTTCCACCTGGCCAGTTTTGCTGAACAAATCTGGGACATGCACTTCATGCTGCAAAAGGAAGTGGTGGAGCGCATGGTGGCCGAGCCCGGGGACGGGGCCTATGGCCGTCTGTCCGTCATGCTCCAGTACCGTTTCTATCTGGAATGGCTCATCGATGTGCCACCGGAAAGCTTTGATCCGCCTCCCAAGGTCCAGTCGGCCGTGGTGCGGCTCATGCCCAAACCTGTAGAGGAATTGCGGGCCCACAGTCAGGAATGTCTGAGTCGGGTCGTGACAGCGGCGTTCTCCCAGCGGCGCAAGATGCTGCGCAATACCTTGAAAGACCTGTTCAGCGACGGGGAGTTGGAGCAACTGAACATTCCCCTCACCAGTCGTGCCGAAGAGCTTCCCCTGGAGCGTTTCGTGGACCTGGCCAACCTGCTGCATCAACGCACACCTCCGGTCACCGCCGGAACCTGACCCCTGCCATTTGGCTCAGTCCTGGGCCGCGGGAGTTCATGCCTCCCCTACTTATGATGTAAAGGTCATACAGCATAAGTGGGCACTGATTACCAGTTGCCCCAAGGGAGACCCGTGCAGATGGAGCCATCGTCGATTCCCGGTAACACCCCTGCCTTGGAATATGGTGGCTTGCCTCAGCGCGGTTGCCTGCCGATCCAGGCTCGGGTCGGACGCGGTATCGCTGAACTTATGCAGCTGGAGCCCCATTGGCGCCTACTCGCCGGCCAGTCCCGCCAATCCCGTTTTCTCCACACCTTCGAATGGCAGCAGGCCTATCTGCACAATCTGGAGCGGGACTCCAATAGCGTGTACTACGTGAGCTGCCGTCACGGGGATCGGGTCATTGCCATTTTCCCCCTGCGTCGCAAGCGTCGTCGGGTGGGCCGGATACTCCTGTGGCTGTGGGAGCTGCCCAGCCATCCCCACCTGGTTCTGGGAGAGCCCCTGGTGGCCCCGGAAGCCTTGAGTCATGACCTGTTTCGGGCGCTGATCCGGGCCCTGGACCAGATTCCCGGGCAGCCCTGGGATGCCCTGCACCTGCCCAATCTTTTGGGTGATTCCCTGGTCATGCGTTTCCTTCAGGCCCACTCGCCTCCCTGGACCCATCTGGAAGTGACCGGGCGCAGCATGTACTTCAACTGCTCCCAGTTGGAGGATGTGGTCAGTCAGATGAATCCGGGTTTCCGCCGCAATCTGCAACGCCAGGAGCGTAAGTTGGCGCGTCAGGGCCAAGTCACCCAGGAGCTGGCTCGGGAAGGGGCCCAGTTGGAGCGTGCCTTTGAGGATTTCCTGGGGCTTGAGTGTTCGGGCTGGAAAGGCGCCCAGGGAAAGGCTAGCGCCATTTGCCTGCATCCTCACCTGCGAGGTTTCTACGAGGAACTGAAGGCACGCTTCTCCGCCACCGGTAACTGCCTGATTCCTTTGCTTCGGCTGAATGGTGCAGCCATCGCTGGCCAGTTCTGCCTGCAGGAAGGCGACACCCTGTATATCCACAAAATAGCCTATGACGAGGTCTGGCATGCAGAGGGCCCGGGGCATCAGTTGCTCTATCGGCTCATCGAATATTGTTGCCAGCAGCCGGGTATCCGCCAGCTTAGCCTGGTGACGGGACCAGCCTGGGCCCCCGGGCGCTGGAATCCCGACAGCCAACCCATCTGGGAAGCCTATGTCTTCCGGCCCAGCCTACGGGGTCTGGGAGGTATGCTCATGCGTCGCTTCAAACAGCATCTGGGGCAACCCGCCCAGTCCTGTTGGCAGAAGTTCCAGCAACAATGGCCCGGCTCATCTCCCAGGAGAACACCATGATAGTTCTCGGCATCAATCATTTTTTCCATGACACCAGCGCCTGCCTGGTAGCCGATGGGCGCATCGTCGCCATGCTGGAAGAGGAGCGCTTCTGTCGGCGCAAGCATACGGATGACTTTCCTCTGCGCTCCATCGAAGGCTGCATGAAACTGGCTGGTATCGGTCCGGGGGATATTGACCATGTGGCGGTCTCCATCCAGCCCTTCAAGGACTGGCCTGCCAAGCTGGCCTACGGATTGCGTCATTTGCCCCATGTGTCCAGTTTTGCCAAACACGAGGTGGGAAATGGCTTCTGGAAGCAGCGGGAACTGCGTCGCTGGTATCAGCGCACCTTTGCTGGCCGTGGGACCCCGCCGCCTCTGCATCTGGTACCCCATCACTGCAGTCATGCGGCGGGAAGTTTTCTGGCTTCGCCCTATGAAGAGGCCGCGATTCTCAGTCTGGATGGCTCCGGGGAATGGGCCACCTCCTTTTTGGGGATGGGACGAGGGCTCGATGTGCAATGTCTGCAGGAAAGCTTCTTCCCCATGTCTCTGGGATCCTTCTATGAGGCGGCAACGGAGTTTTGCGGCTTCAAGCCCAATTACGATGAGGGTAAAACCATGGGGCTGGCCCCCTTCGGGAATCCGGAAACCTTTGCAGAACCGGTGCGCCGTATGGTGAATATCGATGCTCGGGGCGGAATTCACGTGGACCTGTCAGCCTTTGGCTACCAATACTGGGGCAAGACCCGTTGTGGAGAGCGCTTTCATCAGTTGTTCGGCTCTCCGCGACATCCGGACGCACCTTTTGAAACCCGTCACCATGACGTGGCGGCCGCTTTTCAGCTAAGGCTGGAGGAATGTGCTCTGGAGCTTTGCCGCATCCTGCGGGAGAAGACCGGAGCCCGGCATCTGGTGTTGGCGGGCGGGGTGGCTTTGAACAGCGTCATGAATGGACGCATCCTGCGGGAAGCCGGGTTTGACGACATTTATGTCATGCCCGCGGCGGGGGACAATGGTACTTCCCTGGGGGCTGCCCTGCATGTCTATCACACCCTGCTGCGCCAGCCTCGGGTGCAGGTCCATGACGATCCCTATCTGGGCCAGGCCCATGAGGATGAGGCCATAGAGAAGCTGTTGCGGCAGTGCAAACTACCCTATCGCAAGGAAAACGATATTGCGGCCACGGCGGCGCAACTGCTGGCGGACGGGAAAATACTGGGCTGGCTCCAGGGGCGCATGGAAATCGGTCCCCGGGCTTTGGGCAATCGCAGCATCCTGGCCAATCCGGCTTTCCCGGACATGAAGGGCAAGATCAATGCGGAGGTCAAACACCGGGAAGCCTATCGCCCTTTTGCCCCCTCTACACCCCGGGAAGAAAAGCATCGTTTCTTCGACATCAAGGGAGACAGCCCTTTCATGCTCAAGGTCTGCGATGTCCTGCCCCAACGCCGCCAGGAGATTCCCGCCATTACCCACGTGGACGGTTCGGCCCGGCTTCAGACCGTGGAGGCTCGGACCAATCCCCTGTACCACGATCTGCTCACCAAGTTTGGTCGCATTACCCAGGTGCCGGTGCTGCTCAATACCAGTTTCAATATTCAGGGAGAGCCCATCATCGAGTC
>QKDJ01000013.1 GCA_003252145.1 Azovibrio restrictus | reverse complement strand
CTGGAACTGCAAGGACATGACCGCCTGACCAGCCTGCTGCTCGACGGACTCGGCGATGACATTGAGTTCGGACACGATTTGGCTGGTTGGGGCGTTGAAGGCTTCGATACCGCGCATGGCAGACTCTACATCCTGCTTGGAAGTAAGTGCAAATGTCATATCCTGAGCAGCCATTTGATTGATGGCTGACTCGGTGGCACCGATGGAGGTCTGCATGGCGCCCATCAAGGCTCGAATCTGTTGACTGAAGTGATTGGTACGACCGGAAAGATCCCGCACTTCATCGGCAACCACGGCAAAACCCTTACCGGCTTCACCCGCCCGCGCAGCCTCGATGGCCGCGTTAAGGGCCAAAAGATTGGTTTGCTTGGAGATACCCTCGATCTCGCCCAGCATGGCATTGATTTGCTGGACCTGGCCGGAAATGTTGTCCGTCATTTCCACCAAGGTCATGGCCAGCTTTGAGTTACTCACCACGCTATCCACGAAAGCCCTCAGGGTTTCCGATGTTTTGACGGTAAAGGACTGGAAGTCCATGGCATTGGCCTCTTCCGCCAGATGCCCGGAAACGATCTCGGAACCCAACTGTTGCTGACGACGGGTCTGCTCACTCATGCCCTGGAAGCTTTCCACCAGATGTTCGATCGCCTCGGCCAGGATGCGCTGGGTCCGCCCGATCTCTTCCGTGGAGATGGCGAACTGCCGCCCCATTTCCTCGGTGGAGCGTTGCAGATAGGTGCTGCTTCGAGACATCACCTCGGCTCCATCGGTCCGATACCCTGTCCCTTGGCCAGCCGCCTCATTATCTGCACTATCGTGTAGCGGAATGAAATAGGAGGCCATGAGCCATCCCAAGGCCACCAGGAACAAGGCCAAACCCACCGGACCGGAGCGGCTGCTCGTGTCCACGACCATCAGCATCAGGACCACCAGGGCCATCCAACCACCGCCCATCAGCCGGAGCTTAGTCGCACCCGTCATCTTGCCCCTCCTATTACCATTATTATTAACTCGGCCTGACTCACGTCAGGCTCAGCCCCCAGGCTGGCTTCCGCTGATTGCCTGAGGTACCAGTTGTTCAAGCGGAGGCAAAGTTTCCTCTGCGCTCACATCGGATTCCGGCCCCTCCTCCTGCAGGATGGACATTTCCGTTCTCTTATTCAAGACCACAATGCTGATACGGCGGTTCACCGGATTCAAAGGGTCATTGGGGTCAAACAACACCGACGATGAAAGGCCCACCACTCGGAGTATCTTGAAGTCATCCATTCCGCCCGTCACCATCTCCCGACGCGAGGCATTGGCACGATTGGCAGAAAGCTCCCAGTTGGAAAAACCTTTGGCTCCTCCGGAAAACTGAGCAGCATCCGTATGCCCGGCCAGACTGATACGGTTGGGCACTTCATTTAGAGCCGCCCCGATCTCCCGCAGGATGTCTCGAGTGTAGGGTTTAAGCTGATCACTGGCCAGATCAAACATGGGCCGATTCTGCTCATCGACGATCTGGATGCGCAATCCTTCGGAAGTGATATCCAGCAACAACTGATTCTTGAACTGGCGCAGCTGGGGCGAGTCTTCAATCAATTTTTCGATACGCCCCTTGAGTTGCTCCAGCGCCGCACGCTCACGCCGTTCAAACTCCATTTTTTGCTGCTTGAGGGTGAGCTGCTTGCGATTGGAGTCCACATCCCCTCGCTTCACTTGACCCGCAGTCCGCGTCAGGTCTTCCCCGCCGCCCTTGAGAATACTGGAAGCATCACCCACCCCACTGCCGCCACTGGCTTCAAAAGTTAGTGGGTTCTGGAAAAAATCTGCAATCCCTTCCAGATCGCCCTTGGCCGTGGAACCCAGCAACCACATCAACAGGAAGAAGGCCATCATGGCGGTCACGAAGTCCGCGTAAGCGATCTTCCAGGCACCACCATGAGCAGCGCCGCCCCCCTTCTTGATACGTTTGATGACTATGGGGCGCGAAGAATCATCACTCATGGGCGCCCCCTAGAAGAAAAACATGAATTCCGACCATCACTTGCCCTTGCGGCTCTTCAGCTCTTCTTCGAGCTCAAGGAAGGTGGGGCGAGCATCGGAGGGCAGGTTCTTACGTCCAAACTCCACCGCCACCTGGGGCGCATAGCCAGACATGGAAGCCAACAGAACAGCCTTGACCACATTGAAAACCTTGCCACCTTCACTGGCCTTCTGTTCCAGCAGGGAAGCAATAGGCTGCACGAAACCATAGGACATCAAAATCCCCAGAAAGGTACCCACCAAGGCGCCACCAATCATCTTGCCTAGCACCGCAGGTGGCTCGCCCACGGAGCCCATCACATTCACCACCCCCATCACCGCCACCACGATACCGAAAGCCGGCAGACCATCGCCCACCTTGGACATCACGTGCGCAGGCACTTCCACTTCATGGTGGTGACCCTCCAGCTCCTGATCCATCAAAGCTTCGATTTCCAGGGTATTGAGGTTACCGCCCACCATCATGCGCAGATAGTCGGTGATGAATTCAGTCACATGGTGATCATGGAGGATATTGGGGTATTTGGAGAAAATCGGGCTCGATTCGGGGTTTTCCACATCATTTTCAATGGACATCAACCCTTCTTTACGCACCTTGGAAAGCAGTTCGAAGAGCAAGGCCAGGACATCGATGTAATAGGCCTTGGAATAGGCTGAACCTTTAAAAACTCCCGGCAAAGCGCCAATTACCGCTTTGATTACCTTGATGTTATTGCCCGCTACAAACCCACCTACCAGCAAACCTACGATTGCCAGGTACTCCATAGGCACCCACAAGGCAGCCAAACTGCCATGCACGGAGTAGGTCCCCAGAGAGGCTGCGAGAATGATGACATAGCCTATGATCAGAAACATGCGGTTATCCCTTGAGTCGGCCTGCGGCCAGCTTGAGCCTTAACATTTGTTTCACCATTTTATCCAGAGCCCGTGATGCGGCGCAAAACAAAATCAGTTCGGGGACGCCGCAATGCCATCCCGCCCTGCTAGTTTGGCCAGATACATGGACTCATCGGCTGCCTTAAGCAAGGCCTCAGGCCGTGACATTCCTGGCTGACGCACAGCCAAACCTACGGAAATGCTCGCCTTGAGAGGCCCCAGGGGAGTTTCCAGACGAATCTCACGAATTGCGTCCACCAGACGCTGGGCACAACCTTGTAAGGCAGGCAAATCCACATCGGGGCAAATGACCAGAAACTCGTCCCCGCCGATCCGGCAAATCACATCCCCGGCCCGCAGATGTGTCTTGATGGCCCGAGCCACATGCATCAATAGCTGATCACCCACATCGTGCCCATGGCGGTCATTGACCTGCTTGAAGTGATCCAGATCGATCATCATGCAACCCAAGGTCAAATGGGAGCGGATACTGCCGCTCCACTCCAGATCAAAGCGCTCCATGGCATAGCGCCGGTTGTAAAACCCTGTCAGCACGTCGGTCCGTGCCACTTCATGGAGACGCCGATTGGCTACAGCCAGCTCGGCTGCGAAGTTCCGGATTTCCTCCCGATCCAGGGCCAACTCCTGCTGCATGCGCACCACACGGCGCGCCGCTAACAGACGGGCGGCAAGACTACGTTCGGAATCCCCTCGGACAAGCACTTCATCAGCCCCTGCCTCCATGGCAGCCACTGCAGAAGCTTCATCATTGGCATCCGCCAGTACGGCCACAAATATTTCCCGTCCCTGACGCGTATCTCTCAAGGTACTTAGCCAGGCGTAAGCCACATCGCCCAACTGGGCATCAACCACCAACACCCGGGGTGCGGTCTCTAACAGGATGGAGAGCAAATCATCCAGAGAAAAATCTGCGCTGTGAGGCTCCATTACCTCGTAATGCTGACGGAGCAAAATGCCACGTAATAGCTCCCGGTCGGCCCCGGCAGCCACCGCAAGCTGGGCCAGTCCCGCCTCACCATCCTTGGCAGGCGGAAGGAAGCGCATGGGCGCCAGTGTGCGGATGGAAAGCAGTTCGCCCCAATCCCGCCACTCCCCCATAACCACATCCAGGACGCCACCCACCACCTCCTCGGACAACCCGTGTTGGCGCCCCAAATCGTAGGCACGCTCTACTCGCCAGCTACGCTCGGCCCCTTCTGCCAAGACGGCCTTGGCCACGGTGGCAGCAATGGCACACATGTGCATCAGCCCCATGCTGCGGGCTCCCAGCTGTACGTCTGCGCTACTGGAGCGCCGGGCCAGCAGCAAGGGCTCCACCAGGTTTTCCGGGAATCCCCAGTCCAGCAGCAGAATGGCCGTCAGTTGATCGTGATCCAGGGCAAAAGCCTGCCGCTCCTCTTCCCGCAAGCTCAGATCATCGTTTTCAAACTGGATCAATTCCCCATAGCGCCCCCCATACACGGTCGCCAGGGCCAGCCGTCCCACATCGGATAGAAGTCCTAAACAGAAGGCCTCGTCAGGATTACAGCAGCCTACCCGCTTGGATAAGGCCTGAAGGACCAGCCCCGCCACCAGGGACGAAGACCAGAAGGCCTCATAGTCAAAGGCCTCGCAACTGCCCTGACGATATTCAGAAACCAGGGAAAAACCCAAAGCCAAGGCCCGGACAGTGGAAACCCCCAAAACCTGCAGTGCATCTTCCACAGAAGCTACGGGGCGGCCGCTATTGCGTCCAACCCCGTTGGCTGCCTTGATGAGGCGCCCGACAAAGGCGGGATCTGTCTTGATAACTTGAGCAAGCTGAAGTGCAGAAAAGTCGTCTCGCTGACACAAGCGGACGATGGTCAGGGCAACCCCCTTGGGGGACGGCAACTCACCCGCTGCCTTCAGCGTCTCGAAAGGATGAAGGGGCAACTCCATCGGGTCTCCCTGCTTTTATCGTCATTGTCTGGCCATTGGTCGGCCTTGCAAGGCTGATGCTACACTCTCCTGACCCTAATGTGTGTGTTCCCATGATTCTTTACTGCACCCAATGCGGCCAACCCGTGCGACAACAAATTCCTGCTGGCGACAACATGGAGCGCGCGGTCTGTAACGCCTGTGGCCATATCGAATACGAGAATCCCAAACTCATCGTGGGCTGCATTGCCGAATGGGACAAGCGCATTCTGCTTTGTCGGCGAGCCATTGCTCCTCAGGAAGGCTTCTGGACTCTGCCCGCCGGCTTCATGGAGAACGGTGAAAGCAGCCCGGTTGCAGCGGCCAGGGAAACGGAAGAGGAAGCCTGTGCCCGGGTCACTCCCGGCCCCTTGTTTGCCTTGGTGGATATTCCCAGCATCAGTCAGGTCCACCTCTTTTATCGGGGCGAACTCTTGGATGGACATCACGCCCCGGGAATCGAAAGCCTGGAAACCCGGCTTTGTCACGAAAACGAGATTCCCTGGGAACAACTGGCTTTCCGCAGTATCCGCTTTTGCCTGGAACGCTATCTGGAAGACCGCCGGAAAGGGGCGTTCGGTCTGCATCACCTGAGCTTGTCCGCGACCTGATAAAGACGGCCTCAGGGCTGCTCCAGGCTGAACTCCACTGGCAAATCCAGAGAAAAACTCCGATGTCTCAAGGCTGCCGGCAATAACACCTGTTGGGCAGCCGACTCCAACATACCCCTAGCCTGCTCATCCAGTAACGCGTAAGTACTACTCTTGAGTATCTGAAGATGAGGCTCCGACGCCCCTGCTTGCCAAGAGAGGCGCACCACTACCCGCCCCTGCCAGCCGCGACTCCGAGCCAGTGCAGGGTAACGGCGCAAAGACCTGGCCGCACTTCCCAAAGCCAGTTGATATTCCCTCAGGGCATCCGCAGAAAGGGCCGCCGGGCCGGGCATGCTCTCTACTTGATTAGACGCCTCTGCCGCTCCAGACTTCTGCGCTTCCGTTGCCGCCGGTGCCGGCTCTCCCATAACGGATGCCTGCGCCTCAGCCGGCAAGGTCTGGATCGCCTTAGGCTCACGTGAGTCTTTTTTGGGCGGTACTGCTTTGATGGTTTCTGGTACCGGGATAGGCGGTTGCGCGGGTCGGGATAAAGTGCGCTGTGTCTCGGTACGCCCTTTGTTGTTTTGCTCGTGCATGAGCTTCAGACTTAGTTCCTTGCGCCCTCCCGAAGGCGATTTAGCTACCGGCTCTCTTGAGTCCTTCAACAAGAAGCCCAAGTGCAACAGGACTGAAAACAGTAGCGCCCAAGCCAGAGTGGGGCGCCCTTTTGCTAGCGCCCCTCCGCTCATGGACGGAAGACCCGGCGAAACAAGCCCTTCAACGGCCCTTCGTTACTGGACTCTACCGACACGGGAGGCAGCCCCAGTTGCTGGGACAAAGCCACGGCATCCACCTGATATTGCACCTGCTGAAGAGGCCCCGTAAGTCGGAGGGGAACAACAACCCCGGGCATATTGGGCAACAAGGCTTGAGTCCGTTTTCTGGGCTGGACCCTGATCAGATAATCCAACTGCTCAGACACCAAATTCAATTGCCCTTCCCCCTTCACCAGAAACGAGGATGACTTGATCGAGAGATCATCATTGGTCATCAGACCATTCTTGATATCCAGACGAGCGGACAGCTCCGAAAAAGCGCTGATTTCCTGACTGGAAAGCTGGCGACTCAGTTCTGCTTCTCCCAATAGATCCTGGAGCGCCGTCAGATTCACGCCTCTCAGACTACCTTTACCAACCTTGAGGGCAGCCCCCCCTTCCCAGCTATCCCGTTGATTAACCAGCCCCGTTAATTGCAGATCCATTGTGCCCGTACCTGCCAGGGCCTCAACCCCGGTCAAATCCTTGAGAAGAGGCGCTAGAGCCACTCTGGAGAAAGACTGACGAACCTGAAAACGACCAGCATTACTATCCCAAGCCAGCCCGCCTTTGGCTTTCCCCTGATAAAGCTGCAAGGTCAAAGGGTCAAGTTT
>QKDJ01000216.1 GCA_003252145.1 Azovibrio restrictus | reverse complement strand
GGTGCAGTTTCCGGCTGCCAGCCTTCCATGGTGATGACCTGAAAATCCACATTCAGCTTCAAGGTGGCGATGAACCAGCGGGCCAGCTCCCCCATGGTCAGCCCGTGACGCATGGGCATGGGCCCGGCGCCCACAAAACTCTCCCAGCCTTCCCGCAGGGTCAGTCCTTCCACGGGACGACCTGCAGGGTTGGGCCGATCCAGCACCCACACGCTCTTGCCATGCTTGGCTGCCGCCTCAAGCACATAGCGCAGGGTCGTGATGAAGGTGTAGATGCGGCAACCCAGGTCCTGCAGGTCCACCAGCAGCACATCAAAGTGATCCATCATCGCATCCGTGGGACGCCGGACCTCGCCGTAAAGACTGAAGATGGGAATACCGTGTCGGGGATCCTGGTAATCCGGGGACTCCACCATGTTGTCCTGCTTGTCGCCCCGCAGGCCGTGCTGAGGACCGAAGGCCGCGCTCAGCTGAATATCCGGCAGAGTCGCCAGGGCATCCAGGGAGTGAGTCAAATCCCGGGTCACGGAAGCCGGATGGGCCAACAAGGCCACCCGCTTGCCCACCAGGGGACGGCGCAATGCAGGATCTGCCAGAAGGCGGTCGAGTCCAAAACGGATCATGGATGAAATTCCCGTTCAGCAATCCGGCAACGTCAGGACGAAACCGGCGGGGTGATGAAAATCGGGTTTGCCCGGCGGATGCGCCAGGGCCCAGTAGGAGAGTTGCCCATCCGCCAGTTCCAGCACCGTCGTCAGAGCCAGTTGCAGGGTGCCAGGGCCCGGCGGCAGGGCTGCCATCGGCAAGCCCACCTGCAGGGCGAGCCCATCTGTCCGACGTTCCCAGGTGCACCTAGGCCCAGGAAGTCCCTCGGCTGGCACCACCCGCTGCCGGTAAGTGGCAAAGGAGAATCCGGCCCACTGGCCTGTGGGCGAAAAATTGTATTCCCGATAGGCCTCCTGCCCTGCCCGCCCCAAAAATAGCTCGTAGCAGGTGTGCGCCCAGAGACGATCCGGGTCCAACTGTCCTCCGGACTCAGGAACTCGCAGGGCATCCAGCGGGCCTTGCAACTGGTAGTCCAGATGTAGCACTTCCCCCTCAAGATGCACGGCAACCCCCAGACCACACATGGCAGGGGCCGGGAAATCCCGGTGGGCAGAGAGCTTCAGATGCAAGGGAGACATGAAAACAGCCAAGCAAGAATACTGGCCGGCATTCTAGCCCGGCCCGGATGAAACCCCACATGGGAAAAATGCTCCAACTGGGGCTAACATAGGTGACACCAAAACAAAGGAGGACGACATGCGCACCACTCACAAACTGATGGCGAACACGTTGCTGGCCCTTTTGCCGTTCCTGGCCGCTCCCTTGCACGCCGAAGAAACCCCGGCGGCCAATGACAGTATTACCCTGACTTGCGGCGGCATCGGCTCGGACGAATCCTCCCGCATGCTGGGCGAAGTGAAACAACATGCCCTGACCTTGCTCTTTGTTTCGGACGACGGCCACTACATGTCCGACGTGGAAACCCGCATCGAAGCCGTCAAAGGTGGCCAAAGTGCCGAGCAAGCCTGCGGCCCCATTGGCCAGGTGGATGTGACCAAAGCCGGAAACTACAAGATCGTGACCCGTTTTGGCGACCAGACCCAGAACAAAACCATGGCCCTGAAGCCCACAGGCGGCAAACGTCTCACCTTCCGTTTCAAAGCCGACTAAATTTCACCGGGGCCTTCGGGCCCCACCCCATCTCTTACATGCCGCACGACTTCCCCATTCGATACGTTGAACCGGTTTACCGCCCCCCCAGCGAAGCCCAATCCCTGATTCTGCCCGTTACCGACGGCTGCTCCTGGAATCACTGCACCTTCTGCGAAATGTACACCGCCCCCCAAAAGCGTTTTCGCGCTCGGGATGAGGATGAAGTGCTGACCGCCCTGCAACGTCTGGGAGCCCAGCCTGAGCATGGCATTCGCCGGGTCTTCCTGGCCGATGGTGACGCCCTGGTGCTGCCCACCCGCCGCCTGCTCACGGTGCTGGAAGCCATCCGCACCCACCTGCCTCAGGTCCACCGGGTCTCCAGCTACTGCCTGCCCCGCAACCTGAAGAAAAAGAGCGTGACCGAACTGCAGGAACTGGCTGATGCGGGCCTCAAACTCGCCTACGTGGGCGCCGAATCCGGCGATGATCAAGTGCTGGAAAAGGTGCGCAAGGGCGAAACCCAGGCCAGCACCCGGGACGCCCTGGACAAACTGGCGGCAGCCGGCATCACCCGCTCAGTGATGATCCTCAACGGCCTGGGTGGGCCCGCCCACAGCCTGGACCACGCCCGTCATTCCGCCGACCTGGCCAATGCCACCCAGCCCGAATATCTGGCCACCCTGGTGGTGAGCTTCCCCCAAGGAGAAGCCCGCTTTCGGGAAGGCTTTCCCGAATGGGAACCCCTGAACATTCCCGGCCTGCTACGAGAAATGGAAGTTTTTGTGGAACGACTGGAGCTCAAACGCACGGTGTTTCGCAGCGACCACGCTTCCAACTGGCTGTCCCTGCGGGGCAACCTGCCCGCCGACAAGGACAAGCTGCTGAACCAGCTACGCCAGGCCATCAATACCCCGGAACTAGCCCCGCTCCGTCCAGCCTGGGCTCGGGGGCTGTAAATGAGCACGCCCCAACTTCGCGGTCTAGCAGACCGCATCCGCCAGGTCGCGCTGTTCGAGATCATTGGCGTCCTGATCATTTCTCCCCTGTTCGCCCTGGCCAGCGGTGCGCCCATGCTGGAGTCTGCCGCCCTGCTCGCGGTGCTTTCCCTGATTGCCGCCCTCTGGAACGGCGTGTATTGCACCGGCTTCGACTGGCTGGAAGGTCGGCTGACCGGTCGCCCTGCCGACCAACGCCCGCAAACCCTGCGCATCCTCCACGCAGTGGGCTTCGAAGGTGGCCTGATGATCCTCACCCTGCCCGTCATTGTCTGGTGGACCGGCATGGGCTTCTGGAACGCCCTGCTGGCAGATCTGGCCCTCGCCCTCACCTATGCCGGTTATGCTTACGTTTTCAACCTGGCCTATGACCGGCTGTTCCCCATTGCCCCACGCCCCTGAAATGCTGCCCGAAATCATTCAGACCGCTGCCGACCTAAGCGCCCTCAATACACTGGCCTTGCCCGCCCGGGCTGAGTTTCTAGCCACCATTCACCAGTACGATCAGCTGCTGGAGGTGATCCGTCACCCAGACCTGGCGGGCCGACGGCGGTTCGTTCTGGGGGGAGGTTCCAACCTGGTTCTGACCGGCGACTTTTCCGGTCTGGTCATCCAGATGGCCCTGAAAGGCCGGGAACTGGTCAGTGAAGATGAGCAGGCCTGGTACGTGGCCGCCAATGCAGGGGAGAACTGGCACGAGTTCGTGCAATGGACCCTGGCCCAGGGCTGGCCGGGACTGGAAAACCTGTCCCTGATTCCCGGCACGGTAGGTGCGGCCCCCATCCAGAACATCGGCGCCTACGGTCTGGAAGTCAGCGAACTGCTGGATCATGTGGAAGCCGTGGATCTTCAGGTTGGCCGGCGCATCCGTTTCGATAACAAGGACTGCGTCTTTGATTACCGGAGCAGCCTTTTCAAGCAGGAAAACTGGCACCTGTCCGGCCGCTACGCCATCACCCGGGTCATTTTCCGCCTGCCCAAACTGTGGCGCGCCCGTACGGGTTATGGCGAAGTGGTCACCGAACTGGCCAAATTGGGAGCACGCAATCCCACTCCCCAGCAAATGAGCCAGGCCATCTGCGCCATCCGCGAACGCAAACTGCCGGACCCAAGCCAGATCCCCAACGCCGGTAGCTTCTTCCAAAACCCGGTAGTCAGCCAGGAACTGGCCGAAGCCCTGGCCAGTGCCCATCCCCAATTACCCCGTTACCCGCAACCCAATGGCCGGATCAAGCTGGCTGCCGGCTGGCTGATTGAGCAGGCGGGCTGGAAGGGGCGCAATCTGGGGCCCGTGGGCATGTATGAACAACAGGCTCTGGTTCTGGTGAATCGGGGCGGTGCCAAGAGCCGGGATGTGCAGGCCCTGACCCGGGCCGTGCGGGAAGCCGTGCTGGCCCGCTTTGGCGTCAATCTCCAACCAGAACCGGTGTTCCTCTAAGCCAGACTTGCCTCACTCCTCTTTTGCATACTGCCGGCGCAGGCGCTCCATCCCCTGGCGAAAAGCCTCCGCATCCCCGTAATCAAAGAAATTGGGGTAACGGTTGTGCGCCCCCCGTATCCGGCGGGCGTGTTTGATGGGGCACCAGTACTGCTCCGTCCGCGCCGCCACTTCCCGCGCATAGGCCACCACGCCATTGCCATAGGAACAATAGAAACAGTTGAACTTCTCCACCAGGTTCAAATAAGGCAGTTCGCTCCGATCCAGCACCACGTACTCGGAACG
Organism: Azovibrio restrictus; assembly: GCA_003252145.1. Taxonomy (GTDB): domain Bacteria; phylum Pseudomonadota; class Gammaproteobacteria; order Burkholderiales; family Rhodocyclaceae; genus Azovibrio; species Azovibrio restrictus_A. Next base: position 2,538 of record QKDJ01000216.1, on the reverse strand, counting down.
CTTCACCTTGGGAATCCGGTACACCGGGAAACACAGGGTCTGATACAGGGTCACGAACAAATCCATCAGCAGAAACGGAACCCAGCCCGCGTAAATGATGGGTGCAGTCAGAACCACCAGAAAACGGCTGCGAATCAGAAAGCGTAGCAAGCCCGTCTTGTAACGGCGCTGGGTACGCAGAAACTCCTCGGCCAACTGGGCACGTCGCAGCTCCAGTTCCTCGCGCCGCTTGCGGTATTCCTCCTCCAGCTCATCCTGCAATACCTGGATGCGCTGCAGCAATTCATCAATATGCTTCATGGCAATAACCATTTCATTGGCATGTATAAAAATCCGTAATGGATACCCAAACACGGCGTGACAACATTGTCATAAGCCATCAGAATCAGGTTTCCTCGTTCAGGACTGGAGACAGCACCATGACCCAGAATGTTGAAACTACACAGGACATCATGTTCCATTACATCGCCAATGTCCGGCACCTGCAACACAAGCTTTTAAACGTGCAGAAGAAGCAACAAGACAATCTAACCGCCCTGCTATTACTGAAAGATCGCTGCCAAGCCATCCGCCAGGCGCTCACCCCGTAAATCTCGCCAGCTCACACAAAAGCCCTCGACCCCATCAGGTCGGGGGCTTTTTCATGATTGGAACGCTGTCAGGCGCAGGACTGGCTACAATCAACCTGCTCAATTTCTCCGGTCCTATCAAGGCCGCCTTACCCGTGAGTCACTTTCATGAAGAAAATATGCCTGGGCCTGTTGGCCCTCGGATTTGCAATACCCGCTCTAGCTGCCAGCCCCGACTACAGCGGAATCTATGACTGCAAGGGCAAGGATCATCGTGAAGGGGAGTACTCGGGCACAGTGACCCTGGAACACATTCCCGCGCAGGATGCTCCACCCTATCAAGCCTACCGGTTTCAGCTCGATGTCCCAGGTTATGGGGCCTACCCCGGCCACGCTGCGGCGGAAGGCGAGCACATGGCCATCTATTTTGCCAATACCAACCCCAAGGAATCCGATTACGGCACGGGCCTGGCCACTTTTGTGAAGAACTCGGCGGGCAAATGGACTTTCACAAAGTACTACTACCAACCAGCCTATAAAGGCGGCAACTACGGGCTGGAAACCTGTAACCAGCGATAAAAAAGGCCGGAAACCTGTATTTATCTCGGTTTTCCGGCCAATTTAGAACTGCTTCAGTGTTGCGTTTGAGGCTGGGGCTACAAATTTTGTGAGGCGGGTTTATACCCCCAATTGTGCCCCCAGACTGGTGCTGCAGCCCTCTTCAAATCACCTCCCTGATTAGAGCAGATTTGACCATCGCTAAGCCTACTATGTGGGCCGGACTGTTCAACAACATTCACAGTATGTTGATCAGTAATGCAGGTCACTTTGCCCCGCAATTCTTCGGCACGGAGTGGATAGGCCAAGGCCAGCAATAAGCAGGTGCCAAGCATGATCAGAATGCCCGACAGAATCCTGCTTTCCCTGTCCAGCCTCTGAATCATTTTCTCGCCATACAGAGATGGCTGAAGGTGGTCGTGTGGTTTGCCTTTCATGACAAAAGTATAATCCAGCCTCGCCCCTCCGACCAACATTTAAACATCATGAACTATCCAGCATTGTTTGAAGCAGTAGAGGAAGGTGGGTTTGTCCTGTCTTTCCGAGATATTCCAGAAGCCATAACCCAGGGCGAAACAGAAGAGCATGCCAAGGCGCAGGCAGAAGATGCCTTGCTAACTGCCATGGAGTTCTACTTTGAAGACAAACGGCCAGTGCCCCATCCCTCAGCGCTACGCCCAGGTGAGCAGCTTGTGTCGTTGCCACTCAGTGTTTGGATAAAGGTGTTGCTGCTAAATGAACAACTGGCTGCCGGGGTCAAAAATGCTGAACTGGCCAGGAGAATGGGGGCCGCTCCACAGGAAGTAAATCGCATCACAAACCTACACCACACCACGAAAATAGACACGATAGCAAAGGCATTTGCCTGCTTGGGCAAACAGCTGCTCATTGATGTTGAACAATCGAATTGAATAGAAAAAGGCCGGAAACCTTGATTTCTCTTGGTTTTCCGGCCCGTTTCGGACTGCTTTGGTACTGTGTATGGTGGGGCGGGGGCTATCAAACAAACCTCTGAAACCATTATGAATAAGGGACTTTACAGTTCAAAAGTAGAAACATGCCCCCAATTATGCCCCCAAGCTAGTGGCAGTGGCCTGCATTCCTCTCCCTCACTTAGGTCCCCTCCCAAACCTGCCCAGCCGCCAATTCATGCTCATCGGCCAAAGCGGTCGGTGATTTGCGCAAAGTGGTATGGCTAGTTCTGGCTACAGACCGGACGTTTGCGCTTAGAGGAGGGGGCGGCACAAGAGTCCTCACCCGCCTCTAATCGATCCAAGCGCCTTCTTTACCGGATCCAGTGGCAGGAAATGCCCTCTGCGCCATACATCCAGAAGCGCTCGCACTTTTTCGGTTGTTCTGTGATGCACCAAGAGGGCGGCATAGATAACTGGCCAATTGTCTCCTGAGTGAC
>QKDJ01000224.1 GCA_003252145.1 Azovibrio restrictus | reverse complement strand
CAATGGGATCGAAGGCCTCAAGTGGATGGACGCACCCACCGTTGCCGACCTGATCAAGAACGAGCATCCCCAGATCATCGCCACCATCCTGGTGCACCTGGAGCACGATCACTCCAGCGAAATCCTCAGCCATTTCACTGAACGCTTGAGAAACGATGTGGTGCTCCGGATTGCCACTCTGGAAGGGATTCAGCCCCAGGCTCTGCGCGAATTGAACGATGTGATGCTGCGCCTGCTGTCCGGCTCCACCAATATCAAGAAGACGGCCATGGGCGGGGTCCGTACGGTGGCGGAAATCCTCAACTTCATTGGCACGGCCAATGAAACGGCCGTCATCGATGCCATCCGTGAATACGACCCGGACCTGGCCCAGAAAATTCTGGACGAAATGTTCGTCTTCGAGAACCTGCTGGACCTGGACGACCGTTCCGTGCAGATGCTGTTGCGGGAAGTGCAGTCCGACTCCCTGGTCTTGGCCCTCAAGGGCGCCTCCGAACCCCTACGGGAGAAGATTTTCAAGAACATGTCCCAGCGAGCAGCGGAAATGCTGCGGGAAGACTTGGAATCCAAAGGCCCGGTCCGCCTGTCCGAAGTGGAAGCGGAGCAAAAGGAAATTCTCAAGATCGTGCGCCGCCTGGCGGACGAAGGACAGATTGTCCTGGGCGGGGCCGGCGGCGAGCAAATGGTTTAAGGCATGGCCAGCTATATCCCGAAAGAGCAACTTCAGGCCTATACGCGCTGGGAAGCCGACGATTTCAACGCCCCAGCACAACCTCCGGAGCCCCAGGCTCCACAAGAGGACCTCGCCTCCTCTGCTCCTGAACCCGATGTTCAGGAAGTGTCGGTAAGCCACATCCCCCTCCCCACTGCCGAAGATGTGGAGCGTATCCACAATGAAGCCCACAACGAAGGCTATGAGGCGGGCTACCAGGCGGGCCATCAGGAAGCGCTCGCCGCGGGTCAAGCTGCCGTTCAGGAGCAAATTGCTCAGCTGAGCGCCCTTTGCAAAGGCCTGGAAACCGCCCTGACAGAAATGGACCAGCAGATGGCCGAAAGCCTGCTGGCCTGCGGCCTGGAAGTGGCACGCCAGATCACCAAGGCAACCATTCACGTCAAGCCGGAAGCGCTACTCACCATTATTCGGGAGGCCCTGGCGGCGCTTCCCCTGCACCATGGCCCCGTCACTCTGCTGCTCAATCCCACGGAGGCCGACTTGGTCCGCGAGCATCTGGGTGACCAATTCAGTCATGCCGGTTGGCATATCCAGGAAGAGTCTGAGATTGACCCTGGTGGCTGCATGCTTCGAGCCGGCAGCAGCGAAGTTGATGCCACAGCCCCCACTCGCTGGCGCCGAACCCTGGAAGCCATAGGCGTAACCACGGAGTGGCTGGACCAACAGCCATGACTGCCGATGACCGCTTGCAGGCCTGGAGTTCTCTGCTGACCCAGGCCCAGGAATCAGCCAGCCAAGCCGACCCTTTGCTCACCAGTGGCCACCTGACCCGGATCAACGGTCTGGTCATGGAAGCCTCCGGCCTCAAGCTCCCACTGGGCAGCACCTGCAAGGTATTACCTGCCAGCGGCAACCCTGTGGAAGCAGAGGTTGTCGGCTTTGCCGGGGAAAAGCTTTTCCTTATGCCCTCGGACGACGTGTACGGTCTTTCCCCCGGGGCCCGGGTATTGGCGGTAGACCCTCCCCTCTCCCCCCCAAAAATCGGCAATCGAGGCTACCAGCGGCGGCGTGCCATAGACCGGGCCAAGCAGGTCCCGGTTGGTGAATCTTTACTGGGCCGCGTCGTGGATGGTGTAGGCCGCCCTCTGGACAACAAGGGCCCCTTGCACCCGGAAGCTCAACGCTCCTTGCAGAGCCGCCCCTACAACCCCATGAGTCGTGCGCCCATCGAACATGTTCTGGATGTGGGGGTGCGTGCCATCAACGGCATGCTGACCGTGGGACGAGGCCAGCGGATGGGGCTTTTTGCCGGCTCCGGCGTGGGTAAATCCATGCTCCTGGGCATGATGGCCCGCTACACGGATGCAGAAGTGATCGTGGTGGGCCTGATCGGCGAACGGGGCCGCGAAGTTAAGGAGTTCATCGAGCAGATCCTGGGAGAGCCTGGCATGGCCCGGGCCGTGGTGGTGGCTGCCCCAGCCGATACTGGCCCCCTGATGCGGCTCCAAGGTGCCGCCTACGCCACAACCCTGGCTGAATACTTTCGGGATCAGGGCAAACAGGTCCTGCTCATCATGGATTCCCTAACCCGTTATGCCATGGCCCAGCGGGAAATTGCCCTGGCCATTGGTGAACCTCCGGCTACCCGAGGTTATCCGCCCTCCGTCTTTGCCCGCCTGCCTCAACTAGTGGAACGGGCCGGCAATGGTCCCGAAGGTGGAGGCTCCATTACCGCCTTCTATACCGTGCTGGCCGAAGGGGACGACCAGCAGGACCCCATTGCCGACTCGGCCCGAGCCATTCTCGACGGCCACATCGTACTCTCCCGCACCCTGGGGGATGCGGGGCATTACCCGGCCATTGATATCGAGCAGTCCATCAGCCGGGCCATGGTGAACCTGATTTCCCCTGCCCACTTTGACCTGATCCGCCGCTTCAAGGTGCTCTTCTCCCGTTACCAACGGGCTCGGGATCTTATTGCCGTGGGCGCCTACGTCCCTGGCTCCGACCCGGTGCTGGACCAGGCCGTCAGCCTCTACCCGCGCATGGAGGGCTTTCTCCAGCAGAACTTTGGCGAATGCGCCCTATTCGACGCCAGCGTGGAAGGATTACGTACCCTATTCGAACAGCCGGGCTAGAATCTAGTCCATGTCCAAGGATTTTACCCTTCAGCCTTTGCTGGACTTGATGCATGACCGGGCCGACGAAGCCACCCGGCAACTGGGCCAACTTGTGGCTACGGAACAGAATGCCAGAGGTCGCCTGGAACTCCTGAGTCAGTACCGGGCGGAATACGCCCAACGCTTTCGGGACGCCCAGACTCAAGGACTCACCCTTCAGGCCTGGCAGAATTATCAGGACTTCCTTGCCAAAATCGACGAGGCCATCCAACAGCAGCAGGAAGTGGTCAATGCCTCGGCCCGCAATACGGAAGCCGGCCAGCAACACTGGAAAGAGCAGAACACTCGCCTGAAAGCCATCGACACCCTGGCCCATCGCCATGCTACGGCGGTGCAGAAAAAAGAAAATCGCCAGGAACAAAAGCAACTGGACGAATTTGCAGCCCGCCGCTTTCAGGACAGCCTTCCGGACAAGGGCTGACGCCACAGCCGGGCCTCACATTCCAAACACCGGCAACACAAAAATCTTTAGTTGGTATGGCACTTGCTTTTAGCTGATCAAACAGCTTTTACGAGGGCAGATTCCATGGCCATTACCCCAATCTCAGTTTCGGCGTCCCCCACCCTTGCTACCGCAGCCGAAGGGGCCAGCACCGAAGCCGGCAGCGGCTTTTCCGGCCTATTTGCCCAATTGATGGGAGGTACGGACGCCAGCGGAATGGAAAACCTGATTCCTGGTGTTCCTTTGATTGAACTCCCTGATACCCAGGATACTGGCGCCATAGCCCTCTGGGCACAACTGACGGGCCAGACCAGCGACGGCCAAGGCAATCTGGCTGACCGATTGCAATCCCTCATGGAACTGACGCGTAAGCGTGGAAGTGCCGATTCCGAAGAAGGCGCCACCGATGTGGGCATTCTCGGCACCTTGCAATTGCCCTCATCCATTCCTTCCCAAACCCTTGCCAGCATACTTGATGGTGATGCCAGCCTGGATGCTCTGTCTGCTGACGGACCAGGCGTAAAGGACAAGCTTTCGGCTTTTCTAGGCAAGGCAATGAATGAATTGGGCACGCAAAACGGCAACTCGGCAAATCTTGCCGCAGCAGAAGAGAATCACGGCAACGCCCAACCTGCGTTTACGCTGAACCAAGCCTTGGCGGCCCAGCATGCCGCAGCCGCCAAGGGGACTGATGCCACCAACTCGCAACAGGCCCTGCAGTCGCCCGTGCAAAGTGGACAATGGGCCCAGGAATTTGGCGAGAAGATCGTCTGGATGGCTCGCCAGGACCAACAGCAGGCGCAGCTGAGTCTCAACCCGGCTCACTTGGGCCCCCTGCAGATTTCACTGAAGCTGGATGCTGATCAAGCATCTGCTGTCTTTACCGCAGCAACCCCAGAAGTCCGTCAAGCCATTGAAGATGCCATGCCGCGCTTGCGAGAAATGTTGGCGAGCGCCGGCATTTCATTAGGTCAGGCCCAAGTGGGCACCCAGGCCCGGCAGGATGCGCCAACCCAGGATCAACCCCGCTTCTCCTCCGGCTCACGGAGCTCAGGGGATGAGGCTATACTTGGGGTCGATGCAACCACCAGCCACGGTTCCGTCTCAAGAGGGGGAAATGGCTTGGTTGATCTGTTTGCCTGAACTCACGGCTAGACCCAAGTTCATAAATAAGAATTCACAGGAGATTGCATGGCCAAGGACGCCAAACCCGCTGCTACCGATGGGGAAACCCCTCCCAAAAAGAGCAAGAAGCTGCTGATCATCATCCTGATCTTTGTCTTCCTGCTTCTGCTTGCAGGCGCGGGCGTCGCCTTCCTGCTGCTCACCAATAACAGCGATGAGCACGCAGATGAGGAAGAAGTTGCTACAGCTGCGGTCAAGAAAGAAAAGAAAAAAGCCGATCCTCACGCCGTACCCGTTTTCGTGAATCTGGATGCCTTTACAGTCAATCTGGTTCCCGAAGCTGAACAAGGGGATCAGTACATGCAAGTGGTTATGGCCCTGGAACTGGACGACATGGAAGTAGACGCCCATATCAAAGCCCAGATGCCCCGCATCCGTAACAACCTGACCTTGATCCTGTCCAGCAAGAAAGCCTCGGAACTCATGGGCAAAGAAGGTAAGGAAAAGCTGGCAGAAGAAATCAAGAACGAGGTGAACACTATTCTTGAGCCCCCTGCCAAAGGCGCTGCGCCCGAAGGTCCGGTCAAGTCGGTCTTGTTCACCTCCTTCATCATTCAGTAAATCGCTCTGGAACCTCGCTCATGGCCGGTGATTTTCTCTCCCAGGAAGAAGTTGATGCCCTACTGAAGGGCGTCACGGGGGAGGCTGACGAGCAGGAGGAGACCTCCAGTGATGGCGCCGATGTCCGCTCCTACAATTTAGGCACGCAGGAACGAATCGTCCGTGGGCGCATGCCCACCCTGGAACTGATCAACGAACGCTTTGCCCGTTATCTGCGTATTGGCATGTTCAATTACATGCATCGCAACACGGAAATTTCCGTGGGTCCCATTCGGGTTCAGAAATACAGCGAATTCATCCGCAATCTGGTGGTGCCCACCAACCTGAACCTGGTAGCAGCCAAGCCCTTGCGCGGCACATCCCTGTTTGTCTTTGACCCCAATCTGGTCTTTCTGGTGGTAGACAACATGTTTGGTGGTGATGGCCGCTTCCACTCCCGGGTTGAAGGGCGGGACTTCACCGCGACGGAGCAGCGCATCATCCAGGGCTTGCTGGGCGTCGTCTTTGCCGAATATGGTCGCTCCTGGAAGCCGGTTTTCGATATCAATTTCGAATACATCCGGTCGGAAATGAACTCCCAGTTCGCCAATATCGCGACCCCTTCCGAAATTGTTATTTCCACCTCTTTCACATTGGAATTCGGGGGAGCTGCAGCAGATATGCACATCTGCTTCCCCTATTCCATGATCGAACCCATCCGTGACCTGCTCTACAGCACCATGCAGAGCGACCAGCTGTCGTCCGACAAACGCTGGATCAGCCTGTTGCGCAAGCAACTGCAGGGGGCTGAAGTGGAGCTGGTGGCCCAACTGGGTCACACCAACATCACGCTGGGACAAATCCTCAAACTCAAGGCGGGTGACGTCATCCCTCTCACCATCCCGGACATGCTGCAGGTGGACGTGGATGGAGTGCACCTGATGGAATGCCGCTATGGCCAGCAAAATGGCCAATACGCCTTGAAACTCGAACGCTTCGTTACCACGGAATCCAATCAGGATGCCGTATCAGGAGAAACAAAGAATGGCTGATGACGAACTCTCCGAAGCCATGGCCAGCATGGGCATGGATGCCGGGGGGGCAGAAGACACCCCGGAAGAAGCAATTTCTGAAGATGACTGGGCGGCGGCCATGGCCGAGCAGGCCGTAGCTGACGATGCCCCCCCTCAGGCTGCAGCCGCGCAAGCCGCACCCGCCGACATCTTCCCGTCCTTTGGTTCCCCCGCTGGAGCCGCCGGCAGCATGATGAATGAACTGGACATGATCCTGGACATTCCCGTGCAGATGACGGTGGAGTTGGGGCGTACCAAGATCACCATCAAAAACCTGCTGCAACTGGCTCACGGCTCCGTGGTGGAACTGGATGCCATGGCTGGCGAACCCATGGATGTGCTGGTGAACGGCACCCTCATTGCCCAGGGTGAAGTGGTGGTGGTGAATGACAAGTTTGGTATCCGTCTGACGGACATCATCACCCCCTCCGAACGCATGCGTAAACTGGGGCGCTGAACCACAGCCAGACCTCTACATACGAACCAGCCACCTCAGGTGGCCACTTTGTTCTAAGATACGCGGGTTTATCAGCCCGCGTTTTTTATGCGTTCTTTCATATCTGCCAGTCTCATATTTCCAGGCGTCGCCCTCGCTGCCGAGGCTGAACCCGGGCCCGGAGTCGGCTCAGGCGCCTTCCTGCAGGCCTTCCTGGGCCTAGCCCTCATCATCGGTCTACTACTGTTGTTTGCCTTCTTGGCTCGCCGCTTTCTCGGTGGCAAGGGTTTTGGCCAAGGTGGGCTCAAACTGCTGGGCGGTATTGCGCTGGGTCCCAAGGAGCGAATCGTCCTGATCGAAGCCGGCGAACAGTGGTTGGTAATCGGTATCGTCCCTGGCCAGATCAGAACTCTGCACACCCTGCCCAAGGGCGAACTCCCCAGCGAAACCGGCTCAGGCCCCCAGGCCTTTGCCCAATGGATGCAACAATTC
>QKDJ01000092.1 GCA_003252145.1 Azovibrio restrictus | reverse complement strand
CTTCCCAGGCAGAGACCATGAACAAGGCTGCACTACGGCAGTTCACATCCTTACGGACTTCGCCTGCCTTCTGGGCCTTGCGCAGTGCTTCTTCGAAAGTGTCCTGCCAGCGGGCCAGGATGGCGTTCAGGTGGGTGCGGAAATCCTCGTCGATGGGGCTCATCTCTTGCATCAGGTTGTTCAGGGGACACCCCAATTGAACCTGTTCCTCGGTCCGGGTCTTCATGCGTTCCGCCAGGACGTCCAGCAAGGCCTGGATGGGGCGGGCGGCATTGCGGATGGGGCCCAGCACGCTCTCGTTCAGGCCACCCGCGATGATCTCGTCCACCACCGCCAGGCCCAGGGTCTTCTTGTCCGGGAAGTGGTGGTAAAGGGCGCCTTTGGTCAGCCCGGTATCCGACAGGATGTGGGCGATGGAGGCCGCCTGGAAACCCTGCCGATAGATCTCGGCGAAGGCGTATTCCAGGATGCGCTGGCGGGTGAGGTCGGGTTGACGAGGTTCCATGGGTTCATTACATACCGACCGGTATGCATGTGTCAAGGGGTTAATTTTGGGGCGCGTTCGATCCTCGGCCAAGTGGCACCCTCAGCACGATCAATAGGAATACGCCCGACTTCCAAATCTCAAAGGGTGCGAGCCAACAGGCTTGTCCCCCGAGACCTAGGTTTGCCACGTGTGCAGTAGCGTCGTAAGGTCGGTTACATCACTGAGCCTGCAGCAGAGGCTCGGGCAGTGAAGACAGGAACACCCATCCAATTCGACCTGGAGAAAACATCGTCATTTTCTGTGTCAGGAAAGAATTGAATCATCCATTGAACGTGTGTCCTCAGCCGAAGGTATTGCTGACCATGAACGATCCAATGAGCCAGAACGATTCCACATCAATCCCAGCACGCCCCGGTGTGTTTCTTGAAAAGATGGTTGTCCTCAGCCTGGGGGTTGTGGGTGCCACGGTGTTGGCATACCTATCTTGGGTTCAGCTGCCCATACTTTTATGGGCTTGGGTGAAGGCAGCCTGGTGGCATTTTGTCCCGGCATTTTTCGCTTTTACGATGCTGATGGTTATGCCTGTGTTTGCGTTCGTAGGCTTGGTCTCTGTCTTCAAGGCCAAGCCACGTACCAAGCGCATGCTGTGGTTGATGGCGCTTGCAGTACTTGCTGGAATTGCCGTACTTGTGTTGCTTCTCTGGGCATTCCTGCCCAGTGGCGCCTGGTGGAAGAGCGGTTATTGGTGGTTGTGGACTTTGGCTGTAATTGCATTGTCCATATTGAGCGTCGGTGCCCGCATGTTCAGCAATGTGTTGCCAGTGGAGGTGCGGAAGGCTCGGGACTCTTTCTCCCACGAATGGCGCTTCAATCATGGTGAAGTCAATGGGCCACCGGTCCTTGGGCTGGCCATGTCTGGTGGGGGTATTCGTTCGGCCGCGTTCAATCTCGGTGTGATGCAGGCCTTGCATGAGGCCGGCGTATTGCGCCAGGTGGACATCATGTCAGCGGTGTCCGGGGGGACATACACCCTGTCCTGGTATCTGTTGCAGCCCTTTTATGCGGCAAGAGCCCATGCGACAGGTGACGGTGAATTTAATATTAATGAAGTGTTCGATGAGATGTTCGACTCGGATGGGCCTTATCAGACCTATCTGGTAAATCATTCATGGACTTGGGCATCGGGGCTGTATTCGGAGCAACGTTGATGCAGCCACTACGTGCTCTGCTCTTCATGGGCGATGAGGACGACGGAAACAACAGCAGCAGTGTTCGTGAAGACTATCGAAAGGGAATCCAGAAGCTGTTTCAAAGTCACCCTCGGAAGGGGGCGCAACCCGGCGTGGAAAATGAGATTCCCTTCTCCTGGAAACAAGATGACACAACCATGAAGTACTTGACCGTGCAGCCTGTCACCTATCAAGACCTCGCTGCATTTGCACAAGTGAATGGACTGCCATTCTTCATCTTCAACTGCGCGGCTTTGGTGGCTCGGAGATTCCGTCACAGTCTGTGGCCAACCGCTTTCGAATTCACCGCAGATGATCTCGGTTCGGATGTCTGTGGGTATCGACGCTGGGATGATCTTGGTGAAAGCGATGAGGAAGAACTTCGCACTTCGTTAGCGCGTGAAGAAAACAGTCCAAGATGGATGCGAAAATCTTCCGAGAAGCTCAAGTCTGGGCAGCGCGGACAGTGGTTGAAACTGGTGAACGTGGCCCCGGCGATATCCGGGGCGGCCATAGGCCTTGCACGGTTCGATCCCAACAAGCCTGAGCGTGCCATGAAGTTCTCCACCTGGATGCCCTTCATCGGCAATATCGACCTGGGCTATCTGCTACCGCGCAAGGTCTTGAACACGGAGAGTTTGGTTTATGTTTCAGACGGTGGCCATGCCGACAACCTGGGGGCCTATGCGTTGATCCGGCGCAACTGTCGCACCATGATCATCGTCGATGCGGAACATGAAGCAGCACTGCCCTATGTCTTCGAGGGATACCGCAAGCTCAAGGAGCGATTGAAAGAAGAACAATTCCAACTCCTGGAGGTGGAAGCGATCGACACCTATCTCGCGAGCCGGCCGAAGGCCTACCCGCCGGCGGTCATGACGGGGACAGTGACCATGACCAATGAGTCCGATAGGGATGCGCAGGTGATTTCCGTCGTGTACATCAAGCTGGCCATGGACAAGGATGCAGACATTACTCTTCCCCCGGAGGTCTTGGCCTACGCTACTAAAAACCAGCGCTTTCCCCAGGATCCCACAACGAATCAATCCTTCACTTCCCAGCAGTTCAAGGCCTACCGGGACCTTGGAAAGCATGTGGGATCCCTGGCTGTGGCGCATCTTGGGATTGGGGGTCGATACTGAACCAACCTGCTCATAGACCAACTCCGACGCGGCTTTGAAATATGACAGTTTTATGAATTCTGCTGGGGCCATGATTCGTCCCGAGGGCCTTCGTGTAGGATGCTTTGTTCATTCCAACAAG
>QKDJ01000078.1 GCA_003252145.1 Azovibrio restrictus | reverse complement strand
CGGAAGGCAGGCTATTCCGCAGCATTTCCATGTGACGAGGACTGGCCACCCGGTTGGCCAGGACGCCAGCAAAGGGCAGGCCGGGGCGGTAAGTGGCCAGGCCGTGGGCCACGGCACCAAAGGTCTGGGCCATGGCGCTCGCGTCGATTAGGCTCATGACCGGAATCTGGAAGGTGCTGGCAATGTCGGCAGCAGATGGCGTGCCATCGAACAGGCCCATGACCCCTTCCACCAGAATCAGGTCCGAATCAGCGGCGGCCCGGGCCAGCCGCAGGCGGGCATCGGCTTCACCGCACATGCCCAGGTCCAGGTTCTGGCAAGGGCGACCGCTGGCGGCAGCGTGAATCTGGGGGTCAAGAAAGTCGGGGCCACATTTGAAGACGGTGACCCGGCGGCCCTGGCGGCTATGGAGCCGGGCCAGGGCGGCGGTGACGGTGGTCTTGCCCTGGCCGGAGGACGGGGCAGCAATGAGCAGGGCGGGGCAGGCGGGCATGAGGGTTCCTGTGGCGTTACCAATCCAGACCGGGCATGGCTTTCACGCCGGCCTGGAACGCATGTTTTTCGTTGCCGATGTCGCTGACGGTGTCGGCGGCCTGGCGCAGGGCTTCCGGGGCGGCGCGGCCCGTGATGATGACATGCTGGAGCGGAGGACGGGCTGCCAGGGTGTGAAGCACTTGCTCCAGATCCAGCCAGCCGTATTTGAAGGCATAGGTCATCTCATCCAGTACCACCAGATGGATGGCCGGGTTGCTCAGGTGGCGGCAGGCTTCGGCCCAGGCAGCCTGGGCAGCCTGGGCATCCCTGACCTTGTCCTGGGTTTCCCAGGTAAATCCTTCGCCCCCCACCAGCCAATGCACGCCGGGCTGACGCCGGAAGAAGGCCTCTTCGCCACTGTCGCTACGGCTTTTGACGAACTGGATCACAGCCACCTGCTGGCCGTGCCCCAGAGCCCGGGCTACGACCCCGAAAGCTGCGGAGGATTTGCCCTTGCCATTGCCCGTGTTGACCAGCAGCACGCCTCGCTCTTCCTGGGCGGTGGCGATTTTTTCGTCGATCACGGCCTTCTTGCGGGCCATGCGTTCCTGGTGGCGTTCGTCGGTAGTCGTCATGGAAGCGCTTTCAAAAATACGTTAGGGGTTGAGCCGTTCCTGGTCAGGCGGGAATGAAGGCCAGGCGACCATCCTGTTCCATCTGCAGCAGGGGGTGGCCATAGAGGCGGGATAGTCGTTCGGCGGTGAGCAGTTGGCTGCAATCACCCAGCTCGATCTGGCCGTCGCCATACATCAGCAAGGCCCGGTCCCCGTAACGCCAGGCCAGTCCAGGGTCGTGCAGGACCATGATCAGGGCGGTGCCCGCCCGGGCTTGTTGGGCCAGAAGTTCCAGAACGGCAATTTGGTGATTCAGGTCCAGATGGGTCAGGGGTTCGTCCAGCAGCATCAAGGGCGCTTGCTGGGTCAGCAGGGTGGCGATAGCCAGGCGTTGCCGCTCACCCCCGGACAGGGTTTGTACATCTCGTTCAGCAAAGCCCTGGAGGCCCACATCCTCGAGAGCCTGTCGGGCGATGCGGTTTTCTTCCGGCCCTTCCCACTGCCAACGTCCCAGATGGGGATGGCGACCGGTCAGCACCGTTTCCAGAACGCTGCTGGCAAAGGCGTTGTCCTGGTGTTGTCCCAGCCAGCCTCGCTGCAGGGCTGCGGATCGGGCCCCCAGTTCTTCGTAACTCTTGCCTTGCAGCAAAACCTGGCCACCGGAGCTTGGGCGCAGGCCTGCCAGGGTACTCAGCAGGGTGGATTTTCCCGCCCCGTTGCGACCCAGGATCACCAGGCGTTCGCCTGCTGAAAGTTGCAGAGATAGTTCCCGGCAGATCTGGCGCGAACCCAGTTGCACGCTCAGGTTCCGGGTTTCCAGCAGAAGGCTCATGGCCGGCCTCCCGTGCGAGAGAGCAGGAACAGGAAGAGAGGGACGCCAAGCAAGGCAGTGAGAACGCCTACCGGTAATTGTTCCGGGGCAATGATGGTGCGGGCCAGGGTGTCGGCGCCCATCAGCAGGGCCCCTCCGGCCAGAACGGAGGCGGGCAGTAGCAGGCGCTGATCGTTGCCCATGGCCAGACGCACCAGATGGGGTACCAGGAGGCCAATGAAGCCGATGGAGCCTGCCGTGGTGACCGCGGCAGCCGTCGCCAGGGCGGCGATGAAATAGATCAGAAGGCGCAGTCGCCCCACGGCCACGCCCAGGGTCTGGGCGGTTTCCTGGCCACGACTGAGCAGATTCAGTTCCCGGGCGAAGGGCAGAGACAGGAGCAGTGCCGCGCCGAGAAACAGCAGGGCGCCCCAGGGTGTGGCCGCCTGGGACAGGTCGCCCATGAGCCAGAACAGCATGCCACGCAGCTTGGCTTCCGGGGCCAGGGAGAGCATCAGGGCGATCAGGGCGCCGCAACCGGCGGATACGATGACGCCGGTCAGCAGCAGACGGGTCTGGGTCCAGCTCCCGTCGCCCCGGGCCAGTCCAAAAACCAGAAACAGGGCACCCAGGGCGCCGCAAAAGGCCAGGGCGTCGATTCCCAGACTGCCCAGTCCCAGGAGAATGGCCCCCAGGGCACCCACGCCGGCCCCTCCGGAAATGCCCAGCACATAGGGGTCGGCCAGGGGGTTGCGCAGCAGGACCTGCATTAGTGCGCCGGCCAGGGCCAGCAGACCGCCGCAGGCAAAGCCCGCCAGGGCTCGGGGGAGGCGCAATTCCAAAATAACCTGGGTCGCCATGGAGGGGGCTTCCCCACGGAGCAGGGCCAGCCAGTCCTCCAGGCTCACCTGGATGGAACCAGCCAGCAGTGAGCCGCCCAGGCTCAAACCGGCCAGCCCCAGAAGGCTGATCAGGATGAGCAGGGCATGGCGATGATTGAACATGGACGTTTATCGGGCTCCGTAGCGCAGGCCCACATAATAGGCGGCCCCGGCGGGGGT
The DNA here is from genome assembly GCA_003252145.1 of Azovibrio restrictus. GTDB lineage: Bacteria > Pseudomonadota > Gammaproteobacteria > Burkholderiales > Rhodocyclaceae > Azovibrio > Azovibrio restrictus_A. The sequence goes on along the minus strand of QKDJ01000078.1, from coordinate 4,106 downwards.
GTAACCCCAACTGGTTTCGTACTGCTTGTCCGTCAGGTTTCTGGCCTGGAGTTCCAGGGACCACAGGGGGCTCAGGTAATAGCGCATGTGGGCATTGACGATACCGTAACCCCCCATGTGTTTGCGGGCGCTGTTGCTGGTGTCGTCGTAGCGGTCGCTGACGGCCAGGACCTCGCCTCCGGCTTCCCAGGTGCCCGCCAGATAGGTGGCCTGGAGGCTCAGCTGCCGGTCAGCCCGGCGGGGCAGTCGCTTGCCGGTTTCCTGGTCCCTGGCCTTGAGGAAGTCCAGGCTGGCGCCCAGTTGCCAGCGCTGCAGGCGACCGTTGTAGCTCAAGGTGGTGCCCCTGATCCGGGCCTCGTTGATATTGACGGGAGGCCAGCCGGCAATCAGGTTTTTCACCTGGGTATCGTAGTAGGTGAGGCTGGCCCGATGCAGACCCTTTTCCCAGTTCAGGCCGCCTTCCCAGGTGCGGCTCTTTTCTGCCACCAGGTCAGGGTTGCCGCCGCCGTAGCCGGTGTCCGGGTAATAGAGCTGATTGAAGCTGGGGGCTTTGAAGGCGGTGCCGTAGGCCAGGCGGGCGGTTAGTTCCGGGCTGAGATGGTAGCCATAGCCCAGATTGCCGGTGGTGGCGCTGCCAAACTGACTATCGTCGGTTTCCCGCAGGGCAGCCTGGATTTGGTGGTCACCCAGATTGGCGCTGTAACCCAATACCAGGGCATCCACATGTTTGCGGCGGCGGGTGTAGTCCGTGGTGCTGCTGACCTTGATCTGTTGTTGTTCCAGGGCCAGCAGCAGATTGCCCACGGGCAGGCGGAAATCGTTCTGCCAGCTCCATTGGGTTTGGTCCGTCCGGTAACGGCTCATGCCGCTGGCGCTATAGCTGTCCGAATAGTCGCCGGACTGGTTGAGGCGCAGGGTGGATTGCCAGTTGGCCTGAATGCGATTGCGCAGATAAAAGCCGTAAGCGAAGACCTGATCCTGGCTATGGTCATCATAGGTAGGGCTGCTGTCGAACTGGTTGCGGCTCTTGGTGTGGAACAGGCTGATCCCGGCCTCGTGACCTTCGGCCAGCGTCAGGCTCAGACCGCCGGACACGGAGGTGGCTTCGTAGCCGTCCTTGTCCCGGTTGTAGCCACTGGGGTTCTTGCTTCGATCAGCCTTGATGTCATGGCCTTCCGTCTTGAAGTGGCTCACATTCAGCCCATAGTTCCAGCGCTTGTCCCCGCCTTGGAGTCCGGCGCTGGTCTGCCAGGTGCCCTGGCTGCCGCCGCCCAGGTAGGCGTTGGTTTGGAGTTCCCCCGTTTCTTGGCGGCGGGTGAATACCTGGATGACGCCGCCTACGGCGTCAGAACCATAAAGGGCGGAAGCGGGGCCCCGCAGAATCTCGATGCGCTCGATGTTGGCCAGGGGCAAGGAGGCCAGGGAAGGGGCGCCGGAAGTGGCGGAACCCAGGGGGATGCCATCCACCAGCAACAGCACATGGCGGGATTCCGTGCCGCGCAGGTAGAGATTGCTGGCCTTGCCGATGCCTCCGTTATCGGAGAACTGGATGCCCGGTTGTTGGGCCAGCAATTCCGGTAGGGAACTGGAGCCCGCGGCTTCGATGCTGTCCCGTTCCAGGATGGTGATGTCCGCCGTACTCTCGTCGAGACGCATGGGTTGGCGGGTCGCGGTTACCGTGATGGTGTCGCCCAGGCTGTCAGCTTGGGCAGTGAAAGGTGAAAGAGTGCACAGGCACAGGGCCGCAGTCAGCGGCTTGGATTTGAGGCTCATGAAGGCTCCCGATCGGACGGCGTCCCCGCAGTCCATACATACGGTTTAAAAGGGAAGTCATGAGGGGGAACAGACGGAAGGATTCCGGTACTGCCTCCCCGCAGTACTTCCATGGGACCGTATCGAGGCCGGTATCCGGGCTCACAAGTTTTGATCCGTCGCCTTCCCAGACAGGGTGTCCAGTGGCTTTTTGACGGACCCGCACTTGCTTACCGTTGCGGGGGCAGCAGCGGCTTTGCGATTCTGGCGTGAGCCAGGAATGCGCACCGCTTTCCCGTTTAACTGCAGCTGAACCAGCCGCAGCACCTGATACGAAAGCCACCCGGAAGGGTGGCGGCCCGCAGTGTAGCACGCCTGGACGGGAGCGGATGGGCCGAGGGCAGGTTAAGAGGCGATAAACTACCTTCAAAACATGCGCTTACTCCTTGACCCCGCAGCAATTGAGAATCTATAGTGCGCGCCATGGAACAGGAACTTGAAGCCCTCGCTGGCAAAGTGGAAAAAGTGGTCGATCTGGTCGGTCGGCTGCAATCCGATAATGCTGCCTTGAAACAGCGGCTGGCCGCGCTGGAGGCCGAGCGGGATCGTCTGCAACAGAATATGGATACCGCCCGTACCCGGGTGGAGGCCTTGATCGGCCAACTTCCGGAGGACGCTTGAGCATGTCTGGCGAGCCCACTTTTCTCGACGTAAAAATTCTCGGGCGCGAATATCGGGTAGCCTGTCCTCCCGGTGAACAAGAAGCCCTGCAGGCCGCTGTGCATATGGTGGACAGCAAGATGCAGGAAATTGCCCACAAGACCAAAAATACTGTGCCGGAACGGGTTGCCGTCATGGCCGCCCTGAATATTGCCCACGAGCGTTTGAGCGCTACCAATGGCGCAGCAGGGGCCGGGGAAATTGCTTTTGACAGACCGGCAGCAAAGCGTAGAATCGAAGCCATGGATGCACGACTGGATGCACTGCTGAATCAGCAGGAACTGGATCTCTAACAGGTCTGGCTCAGTATCTGGTCAAGGCTTCCGCCCCTTGTCCCCTGCGGTGTTTGTTAAGGCCATATATTCCTTGAACCAATGCTTGCGTGGCATCGGCTGCGGACCTTAAGGTCGATGTTGTGAGCGACTCCTGTAGTCGCACCTGATTCGGCTGGGACGCGGCCATTCTGGACCCTCGGTTCAGGATGCCGGCCTTGACGGCACTCGCGGGGGCCAAAATCAAAGAGCCGGGACGGCATCAGCCGTCCCGGCTCTTTCCATTTTTGGTCAGGATTTCAGGCCGCCACATCCAGATGCTGGATGCTGCCGCAACCGCCGCTTTCAGCCAGCCAGACGCCGCTGCGGCGTACGCAAGCCTGGAGTTCGCCCTCCTCATCCTTGATTTCGAAGGGCGTGGCAGCCGATTGCAGGGCCAGGGCACCCACGCCCATTTCCTTCAGATTCAGCAACTCTCCCTCGCCATTGGCACCGGGGCGCCAGAGCATCAGTTTGGCGAAGGCGGAATCACCATCGTCGATCCAGCCATTGTTATCCTCGTCCAGGGCCGCCAGATCGGCAAAGCCATTGCCACTGATGCCGCCAAAGAGTTCGCTGCCATCGTTGATGCGGCCATCCCCGTTACGGTCGAAGGCGATGTAGCCGCTGGCGCCGCTCAGCAAGGGCAGGCTGTCTATGGCGCCGTCTGCGTTCAGGTCGAATTCGATGCGCTGGCCGGACAGTTCGGCAAAGTCGCCCGGGAAATTCAGCACCAGAGGATCCAGGAGGGCGCGGCTGCCCCGCGTGATGTCCAAGGTGCTGTAATTGCTTTCCCGGGACATGGAAATTCCCAGATCAAAACTGATTTCCCTCCCGTCGCTGGTGCGAACACAACCCTGGCTGGAAAAACACAGCTGTTCACTTTCATGAATCTGGGCAAAGCTGACGCGGGTCCATTGCTGGTCCGGGCTGTTGCTTTCCTGATCGGAAGCCATGATGTCCTGGGCCAGACTGTTGATGTCCTGGCTGCTTGGTCCGTCCTGATTGCTGGTGCTGCCATTTTTGAAGAGCATGGCTTCCAGGGCGGCGAGCATTTCGTTGACCAGTTTCAGGAGCCGGGTCTGCTGGTCGTCATCGGAAAAAAGCTTTTTGGCTCCGGCAATGTTTGCCACCAGGTTGCCGGCCTCCTGGGCGGTGTTTCCGCTCAAGGATGCGCTGCCATTCTGGGAGGTCAGCTGGTTGCCCTGGCCGGTCTGGCGTAGCAACTGGAATAGCTCGTCGAAAGTGGCTCTATCCTGCCCGTAGCCAGGGGGAAGGAGCGCGGTCATGGTGGCACTTTGGGTTTCCGATTGATGTTCGGCT
>QKDJ01000331.1 GCA_003252145.1 Azovibrio restrictus | reverse complement strand
GGTCAAAGCGTTGACCCATGCCTTGAACGAAAAACGTCTCCATCATGCCTACCTGTTTACCGGCACTCGTGGTGTCGGTAAAACCACTATTGCCCGGATCTTGGCGAAGTCCTTGAATTGTGAAACAGGGGTTTCTGCCACTCCTTGTGGGCATTGTTCTGCCTGCCAGGAGATTGATGGGGGGCGTTTCGTCGACCTGCTTGAAGTGGATGCGGCAACAAACACGCGTGTCGAAGAGATGCGGCAGTTGCTGGAAAATGCCATTTACGCTCCCACGCGCGGTCGTTACAAGGTTTACGTGATTGACGAAGTGCATATGCTGTCCACTTCGGCTTTCAATGCCATGCTCAAAACCCTTGAGGAGCCGCCCGAGCATGTGAAGTTCATTCTGGCGACAACCGATCCCCAGAAAATCCCCGTTACCGTCCTGTCCCGGTGTCTGCAGTTCAATCTGAAGCAGATGCCCATTCCTGCCATTGTTGAACATCTGACGCGAATTCTAGGCGCGGAGGAAATTCCATTCGAGCCGGATGCGCTTATGGCTCTGGCTCGATCTGCCGGCGGAAGCATGCGCGATGCGCTTTCCTTGTTGGATCAGGGGATTGCTCATGGCGCAGGAAGGCTGGATGCCGCCCAAGTGCGGGATATGTTGGGGACGGTCGATGTCTCTTATCTGTGGGATATCCTGGATGCTCTGGTTGCCAAAGATGGCGTCTCCATGCTGGAAAAGGCCCGGGAGATGGAGACTCGTAGCCTTTCATTTGCCAATGCCCTGCAGGAGCTCGCCTTACTGCTGACGCAATTGCAGTTGGCCCAGTTGGCAGGAGGCAGCTTGGGAGGTGGGGTGGATGAACAACGTCTCAAGCCGCTTTTAGGTGCGTTGTCTCCCGAGTTTGTTCAGCTGGCTTATCAGATTGTTACTCAGGGACGCCAGGAATTGGCGTCGGCTCCCGATGAGTTCTCGGGTTTTGCCATGGTGCTTATGCGTTTGCTGGCGTTCTATCCCTTATCGGATGGAGCGGTGAGCCCTGTTTCCCGTCAGGCGCAGGTGCCTGTATCGGCTTCCCGCGCTCCTGTTATTTCCGCGCCTGCAACTAAAGTAGTTGATCAAAAACCTGCCGTGCAGCCCCCCAAAGAGGGAGAAGGTGTCTGGCACGAGGTGGTTAATGGACTTAATTTGACTGGGATGGCTCGTGAGCTGGCTCATCACTGTAACTTGGTAAGCCGCGAGAACGGACGTTGTGTGCTCCGACTTGCTCCGGAGCATAAGCATTTGCTCTTCAAGCCCGCTCTGGACAAATTGCAGCAGGCCTTGAACGCCTATTGGAAGGAGCCTCTGGTATTGCAGGTCGAGCAGGCCGAGGTTGAGCAGATGACGCCTGCGCAAGCGGTGCAGCAGCAGCAGCAAGCTCGTCATGACCAAGCTGTCGCGGCAATTGAATCCGATGCATTCGTGCGGGATGCCATCGAAACATTTGATGCATCCTTGGTAGATGCGTCAATAAAACCGTTGAACTGAAAGGGACGTTGAGATGATGAAAGGCGGACTGGCTGGTCTGATGAAGCAGGCCCAGGCCATGCAGACCAATATGGCCAAAGCTCAAGAGGAATTGGCCCAGTTGGAAGTTGAGGGGCAATCCGGCGCTGGAATGGTCAAGGTGGTGATGACCTGCTCTCACGATGTGCGGCGCGTCAGCATTGATCCTTCCGTGATGGATGACAAGGAGATGCTTGAGGATCTCCTGGCTGCTGCATTCAATGATGCTGTTCGTCGTGGCGAGGCCCTAAGCAAGGAGCGCATGGCAGGCTTTACTGCCGGACTCAATCTGCCCCCCGGTTTCAAGCTGCCGTTCTAAACGTGGCTCCCCGCCCTCTGGAAGGCCTGATTCAGGCGCTTCGTTGTCTTCCCGGAGTGGGGCCCAAGTCGGCCCAACGCATGGCGTATCACCTGTTGCAGCATGACCGCAAAGGGGCTGAGATGCTTGCGGCGGCCTTGGGACATGCTTTGCAGGACTTACTTCGCTGTCAGCGTTGCAATACCTTCTCAGAAAAGGAGGTTTGTGAGCGCTGTCAGTCGCCTCGCCGAGACCCCACCCTGTTGTGCGTGGTGGAAACCCCTGTTGATTTGAACATGATGGAGCAGACGCTTGCCTATCAGGGGCTTTATTACGTGCTGATGGGGCGTATTTCTCCTTTGGATGGGCATGGGCCCCGGCAACTGGGCCTTGAGCATCTCATGGCGAGAGCTCTCGATGGTGTGGTGGAAGAGGTCATTCTTGCCACTAATTACACTAATGAAGGGGAGGCGACAGCCCATTACATCTCCTCCTTGCTGGCTGAAAAAGGACTGAAAGTCAGTCGCTTGGCACGAGGTGTGCCTGTCGGAGGGGAGCTTGAATTTGTGGATTCGGGTACCTTGGCTCAAGCCTTTCGGGAGCGTCGTGCAGTGATGAAGTGAGTAATCCCCTTTTTACACGTGGGGTTTGCTTGGCGTATAATCAATAAGTTTGGTTTATCTGGTTTAACGTTAGGGATCAGCGCTATGAGCAATGAAGGAAAAATGGACTGCGGCAGGCGGCGATTGATCGTCGCAACTGCTGCGGTCGGAGGTGCAGGTGCGTTGGCGGTCCTAGTACCGTTCGTGTCCACCATGCTTCCGTCCGAGCGGGCAAAAGCGGCCGGTGCTCCGGTCGAAGTGGATATCAGCAAGCTCGAACCCGGTCAGATGGTGACCGTTGAATGGCGGGGCAAGCCCGTCTGGATCATCAACCGTACCCAAGCCATGCTGGACACGCTCCCGCAGCTGGATGGCGAAGTGGCTGATCCCAAGTCTGAACGCAAGCAGCAACCCGAGTACTGCACCAACGAACATCGTTCCATCAAGCCTGAAATCATGGTGGCTGTCGGTATCTGTACTCACTTGGGTTGTTCTCCTACCCATAAGTTCAAGTCTGGTGCTGAAGAAGGTATGACCGCCGAGTGGAAGGGCGGGTTCCTGTGCCCCTGTCACGGCTCCACATTTGACCTGGCAGGCCGCGTCTTCAAGGCCAAGCCGGCGCCGACCAATCTCGAAGTTCCGCCGCACATGTATCTCTCCGATACTCGCATCCTGATCGGCGAAGACAAGAAGGGGGCTTAAGCGATGGCTGCCAATACCAATTTCGAAAAATATAAGTCTGACGGTTCCCTGGCAGGCAATGTGCTGGAGTGGGTGGATGCTCGTTTCCCCGCTACCGCCATGTGGAAGGGGCACCTTTCCGAGTACTACGCTCCCAAGAACTTCAACTTCTGGTACTTCTTCGGCTCCCTGGCTCTGCTGGTGCTGGTGATCCAGATCGTGACCGGTATCTTCCTGGTCATGCACTACAAGCCTGATGCTTCCCTGAACGCTGCCGGTATTCCCGTGGCTTTCGCCAGTGTTGAATACATCATGCGTGATGTGCCTTGGGGCTGGCTGGTGCGCTACATGCACTCCACCGGTGCTTCTGCCTTCTTCATCGTGGTCTACCTGCACATGTTCCGCGGTCTGCTGTACGGTTCCTATCGTCAGCCTCGCGAACTGATCTGGGTGTTCGGCGTTCTGATCTTCCTGATGCTGATGGCCGAGGCCTTCTTCGGTTATCTGCTGCCTTGGGGGCAAATGTCCTTCTGGGGTGCTCAGGTGATCGTGAACCTGTTCGGTGCCATTCCTCTGATTGGCGAGCCCCTGTCCATCTGGGTGCGTGGTGACTTCGTGATTGGCGATGCCACCCTGAACCGTTTCTTCTCCTTCCACGTGATCGCCATTCCTCTGGTGCTGATCGGTCTGGTGGCTGCTCACATCCTGGCTCTGCACGAAGTGGGTTCCAATAACCCCGACGGTGTGGAAATCAAGAAGCACAAGGACGAGAAGGGTATTCCTCTGGATGGTATTCCTTTCCACCCCTACTACACCGTCAAGGACATCGTGGGTGTTGTGGTCTTCCTGATGGTCTTCTCCCTGGTGTTGTTCTTCGCACCTGAGGGTGGTGGCTACTTCCTGGAATACAACAACTTCTTCCCCGCTGATCCCCTGAAGACGCCACCCCATATCGCCCCGGTCTGGTACTTCACTCCGTACTATTCCGTGTTGCGCGCCATGGTGTGGAACTTCTTCGGTCTGGATGCCAAGTTCTGGGGTGTTGTGGGTATGGGCGCTTCTGTCGTGGTGTTTGCTTTCCTGCCCTGGCTGGATCGCTCCCCCGTGAAGTCCATCCGCTACCGCGGTCCCATCTTCAAGTCTTTCCTGACCATCTTCGTGATCTGCTTCTTCATTCTGGGCTACCTGGGTACCCAGCCTCCCAGCTTCTGGGGTGAGAAGATTTCTCAGGTCTGTACGGTCCTGTATTTCGCTTTCTTCCTGTTGATGCCCTGGTATTCCAAGATCGACAAGTACAAACCCGAACCGGAAAGGGTCACCTGGAAATGAAAACCATGCGTAACCTGAAATCTCTGTTTGCAGCACTGCTGCTGGCTCCGACTCTGGCTCTGGCCTCTGGCGCTGCCCTGCATCTGGACAAGGCTCCTGATGTGTCCGGCGACAAGGCTGCCCTTCAGAATGGTGCCAAGCTGTTCGTGAACTACTGCCTGAACTGCCACGGCGCCAGCGCCCTGCGCTATAACAAGCTGATGGATCTGGGGCTGACCGAGCAGCAGATCAAGGACAATCTGATGTTCAATGCCGAGAAGATCGGCCAGCAGATGACTGTCTCCATCAACCCTGCCGAAGCCAAGAAGTGGTTTGGTGTGACGCCTCCTGACCTGAGTCTGGTGGCCCGCGCCCGTGCTTCTGCTGATGGCAGTGGTGCAGACTGGCTCTACACCTATCTGCGCTCCTTCTACAAGGATCCGGCCCGGCCGACCGGCTGGAACAACGTGATTTTCCCCAACGTTGGTATGCCTCACATCCTATTTGAGCTGCAAGGTGAGCAGGCTCTGAATGCCGAGCATCATCTGGAACTTGCCACCCCCGGTAAGCTGTCTACTGCAGAGTACGACAAGCAGGTGGCTGATCTGGTCGGCTTCCTGGTCTGGATGGGTGAGCCCCAAGCTGGTTTGCGTAAGCAAATCGGGATTGCCGTACTGGTCTTCCTGAGCATCCTGTTTGTTCTGGCCTACGCGCTCAAGAAGGAATACTGGAAAGACATTCACTAATCCGTGTTGTCTCCCTGCGGCATCGCTTTCCGGTGTAAACCGGGAGCGATGCCGAATCATTTTTAGGTCAAGCTGCCATGATGAACCTTTATTCCGGGACTACCTGTCCCTTTAGCCATCGTTGCCGGATCGTCCTGTTCGAAAAGGGCATGGATTTTCAGGTGATTGACGTGGATATGTTCAACAAGCCGGAAGATCTGGCTGTGATCAATCCTCACAACCGTGTGCCGGTCCTCGTTGAACGCGATCTAGTGCTCTATGAGCCCAACATCATCAACGAGTACATTGACGAGCGCTTCCCTCATCCGCAACTGATGCCGGCTGATCCCATCATGCGGGCACGCGCGCGTCAGCTGCTGTCTGGCATGGAACGGGAAATCTTCGCTTTCATCGAGCCCATTGAGAAGAATCTCAAGTCGGCCGACAAGGCCCGTCAGGAGATTGCTGCCCGTCTGTCCGAGCTGACTCCTATCTTCAGCAAGCAAAAGTTCATGCTGGGGGATGACTTCTCCATGCTGGATGTGGCCGTGGCCCCCTTGCTGTGGCGTCTGGAGCACTACGGCATTGACCTGGGTAAGGCTGCCGCCCCCCTGATGAAGTACGCCGAACGGATCTTCAGCCGCCAAGGTTTCATCGATGCGCTGACGCCTTCCGAAAAGGCCATGCGCAAGTAATGGACTTCAGCTCCACCCCGGCTGATCTGCCCAGCACCAAGCCCTATCTGGTTCGCGCCATTTGGGAGTGGTGCAATGATCACGGCTATACCCCTTACATGGCGGTGGCCGTGGATGCCTCCTGTCGAGTTCCCATGGAGTTCGTGAAGGATGGGCAGATCGTCCTCAATATTGGGCCTGAAGCGACCCATAAATTGCAGATGCCTAACGATGTGATCACGTTTCAGGCGCGTTTTGGTGGGGTTGCCCGGGATTTGTCGGTTCCCATTGCCCGGGTCATCGCAGTTTATGCCCGGGAAAATGGGGCGGGCATGTCCTTTGAAGTGGAAGTTTCTGCTCCGGTTGTGGAGCCCGAGCCTCCTGAGTCGCCACCTGAACCTCCTTCGGGAGGTGGGCGCGCTCATCTGCAGCGCATCAAATAAGGGATTTATGCCCCGCCTTGGAGCGGGGCTTTTGTTTGCGCACAGGTTTGGCGCATGGTGTGAGCGAAAACAATGGAATTTCCTATGGCATGCGCGTTGCTAATCTCTTCCCGAGTTTAAGAAATCAATGATGGAGGAGACCATGAATTTTGCCCAATACATCAAGGAGATTGGGAGAGGGGCGAGCGGCTCGGGTGACTTGCCCGAGTGCGAAGCAGAAAAGCTCTATGGCGCCATTCTGGATGGTGGTGTGCCTGATCTCGAATTGGGCTCCATCATGCTGGCCCTGCGGATGAAGGGTGAGTCCCGGGACGAAATGTCCGGGTTTCTGCGTGCGGCGGAGAGTCGTGCCTATAGTTTGCAGCGCCCCTCCACTGAGGTTCGTCCTGTCGTTTTGCCCTCTTATAACGGCGCTCGTAAGGGGGCCAACCTGACCCCATTGCTGGCCTTGTTGCTGCAGCGCTTTGGCGTACCTGTTGTGGTGCATGGTTTGCTGGAAGGCATGGGGCGCGTTACCTCTGGGCATGTGTTTCGTGAGCTGGGGGTGATGCCGGCGACGTCCCTCGTGCAGGCCCAGCAATTTCTGGATCAGGAAGGCCTGGCATTTGTGCCTTTGTCTGCCCTGTCTCCTGGGTTAGCCAATCAATTGGCCTTGCGCTCACGCCTAGGGGTTCGTAATTGTGCCCACAGCTTGGTGAAAATGCTGGACCCTTTCAAGGGAGAGGGGGTTCTCATTGCTGCGGCTACCCACCCGCCTTACCTGGATTTGATGCGCGACCTGATGCTGAGCAAGCGGCAGGTCGGCCTGTTGCTGCGAGCTACGGAAGGGGAGCCCTTTGCCAATCCCAAGCGCAGGCCACGCATTGAACTAATCGCCGATGGGAATT
>QKDJ01000326.1 GCA_003252145.1 Azovibrio restrictus | reverse complement strand
GAACGGCCACACCACCATGCAGGCCCATATGGTGAAAACCCCTATCCACCACAAAGGCCACCCGATGCATGACCCCGGATTCCTCCAGGGCCACCAACAGCATCACCAGGGGCAGCATGTAGGGCACCACTATGCCCACCAGGCCTACAAGGCCTTCGGCCACCGCATGACCAGCAATGCCGGCGGTGGTGTCCGGCGTCCAGGTGCCCACCCACTCAGCCAGGGGCGCCACACACAGGGCATCCAGGTAACCGCTCACCTCGAACACCATGAACAGCACCAGGGCAAAAACGCCCAAGCTGCCCAGGATGCCCCAACGGGGATGCAGGAACAGGTCGTCCAATCGCCGCTTCCACAGGGCCCCTGTGGGCACCCGACCACCCAGGCGCGTGACCTCCTCAAAAATCAAAGCCGCCCGGTGGTGTCGGTCCGCGTGCAGTTCTTCTGCTAGAGGACGGGGCAGCGCCTGCTCCGCTTCCAGACGAGCCTGATCTACTGCCCGTAAGGTGCCCGGAAAATGCTCCGCCAGTTCATCCCGGAAATAGGCGCTATCCGCCGCCAGTTGCAGCAACAACAAGGAACGAGGCACCTGGAAAGCGTGTTCAACGGCAGGGGCGGCCAGCACCCGGTTAAGGGCCTTGAGGCTGGCGACGATGTGCCGGTTCGGGGGTTGGGGCAGCGGACAACTCTTGAGATGGGCTGCCTGCAAAGCCGCCGCAAACAAGGGGGAAATCCCTTTGCCCATGTGGGCCACCGTGGGAATGACCCGGGCCCCCAGGCGTTTTTCCAGCGCTTCCACATTGATGTGCAGGCCTTTGGCGCTGGCTTCATCCAGCCGGTTCAAGGCAATCACCAGAGGGTGCCCCAGGAGACTGAGTTCCAGAGTCAGTTCCAGGTCCCGCTCCAGGGTGGTGGCATCCACCACCTGGATCAGCACATCAGGCGGTGCAAACCCGGCTTGAGGTTGCTCCGGCTCGTGGCGGGCGATACTGGGCCACTTGTCACCCCAGGCCAGATACTTGAAGACAGCCAGTTCTTCTGCTGCCAGTTCATGGAGAGATTCCAGAGGCGGCAAATCCACCAGGGACGCCTGCTCCAACCCGACTTCCACCAGGCATTCCTGGTAATGGGCAGCACTCCCCGCCAACGGATATTCCGCCACCTGGGTGCTGGAAGCTGCCGCAAAAATGGTGCTTTTACCCGTGCGGGGCAATCCCACCAGCGCGATGCGGGGGCGGCGTTTGCCTCGCAACAGGGGGCCTAACAGGGGGCGTTCAATGGCAGGATGAATGGCTGGCATGGTGGCGTGCACCGGCTGGCAAAAGAAGCGTTAAAAACACAGAAAAAAATGGCCGCCCAACAGGCGGCCATTCTCAGGAAACACAGCTTACTTGACGATCTGGTTCAGGTCGCCCTTGGCGTAACGTTCAGCCATCTTGTCCAGGGCAATGACCTTGATCTTGCCGGCCTGACCTTCGCAGCCGAAGGCTTGATAGCGGGCCAGACAGATTTTCTTGGCGGCTTCCCGGGCGGGCTTCAGGTAATCGCGGGGATCAAACTTGTCCGGATGCTCAGCCAGGTAGCGGCGGATGGCGCCAGTCATGGCCAGACGGATATCCGTGTCGATATTGACCTTGCGCACCCCGTGCTTGATGCCCTGAACGATTTCTTCCACGGGCACCCCGTAGGTTTCCTTCATGTCACCGCCAAACTGACGAATCTCGGCCAGCAGTTCTTGCGGCACGGAGGAAGAACCGTGCATCACCAAGTGGGTGTTGGGGATGCGGGCGTGGATTTCAGCGATACGGTCGATGGCCAGGATGTCACCGGTGGGCTTCTTGGTGAATTTGTAGGCCCCGTGGCTGGTACCGATGGCGATAGCCAGGGCGTCACAGTTGGTCTGCTTGACGAAGTCAGCAGCCTGTTCCACGTCGGTGAGCAGGTCTTCCCGGGTCATGTGGCCTTCGGCACCGTGGCCATCTTCCTTGTCCGCCTTCATGGTTTCCAGGGAACCCAGCACCCCCAGTTCGCCTTCCACGGAAACGCCAATGGCGTGGGAAAACTCCACCACCTTGCGGGTCACTTCCACGTTGTATTCGTAGCTGGCCACGGACTTGCCGTCAGCCATCAGGGAACCGTCCATCATCACGGAAGAGAAGCCGGACTTGATGGCGGCCATACACACAGCGGGGGACTGGCCATGGTCCTGGTGCATCACCACGGGGATGTGGGGATAGGCTTCCAGGGCGGCGAGAATCTGGTGACGCAGGAAGGGCTCACCGGCGTACTTACGGGCGCCGGCGGAAGCCTGCATGATCACCGGAGCATTCAGCTCATTGGCCGCCTCCATGATGGCCCAGACCTGCTCCATGTTGTTGACGTTGAAGGCGGGCAGGCCGTAGCTGTTTTCAGCCGCGTGATCCAGCAGTTGGCGCATGGAGACGATGGGCATGGGAATTCTCCGAAAAGGTCGGTTGAGAGATAAACAGTAATTCTACTTCAGGCAGAAAAATGGTCGTAGCCCTGGCGTGACCATTCAATCACCTCTTCGTCCGGCCCCAGGAGCAGCACATCCCCCACGGGGCTGGCTGCATCCATGTAACCGATACGCCACAGGGGCAGGTCCAGGTCGGCGGCGGTACAACCCAGGGCCAGACGCTGGCTGGTGGGCGCGGTAAAACAAAGTTCGTAATCATCCCCACCGGCCAGCAGGGCATCCAGGGCTTCAGCCCGGGCTACGCCCTCGGGCAGATGGGGTAACTGGTTCAGCACCACCCGGGCCTGAAGGCCGGAAGCCCGGGCCACATGGCCCAGGTCGGCGAGCAGACCGTCAGAAATATCGATGGCGGCATGGGCCAGGGAACGCAGAGCCAAGCCCAGGGCGATGCGAGGTTGAGGTGCTTGCAGCCGTTTAATACATAGACGCTGCCAACGCTGGGGCAGTTCCAGCTGACCTAGCAACTGGTGCAGGCCCAGATTGGCCAACCCCACGTGACCGGAAATCCAGATATCGTCGTGCAAACAGGCGCCGCTACGGCGCAGGGCCTGACCGGCCGGCACCTCGCCCATGGCAGTGACGCAGAGATTCAGGGGACCCCGGGTGGTATCCCCCCCGATCAGATCCACTCCGAAGGCCTGGGCGCAGGCATGAAAGCCCTCGGCAAAGGGCGCCAGCCAGGCCTCATCGGCAGCGGGCAGACTGCCCGCCAGCAACACCCAGCGGGGTTTGGCCCCCATGGCGGCCAGGTCGGAAAGATTCACGGCCAGGGTCTTCCAGCCCAGATCCCGGGGATCGGTTCCGGCCAGGAAATGGGTGCCTTCCACCAGCATGTCGGTAGTGACGGCCAGTTCGTAGCCGGGAGAAGGCTGCACCAGGGCGCAGTCATCCCCGGGGCCCAGCAGGGCCTGGGGCGTGGGCCGGGCGAAATGGCGGGCGATCAGGTCAAACTCACCCATGCTGGACCCTTGAGCCAGACTGATTTATTTGGATTTACGCCGGGCCAGGACTTCTTCGGCACGCAGCTTGGCGGCCATCTTGTCCAACACCCCATTCACGTAGCGGTGGCCGTCAGTACCGCCGAAGCCCTTGGCCAGTTCGATGGCCTCGTTGATGATGACCCGGTAGGGGGTCTCGGGGAAATGGGACAGTTCGTAGGTGGCCAGCAACAGGATGATGGCTTCGATGGGCGACAGCTCATCGAAGGGACGATCCAGGGCATCAGCCAGATGGCCTTCCAGGGTTTCCCGCTGACGCATGACACCTCGGATCAGGGTCTTGCACAGTTCCTGGTCCGCCTTGCCGTAACCTTCCAGCTCCGGCAGATGGGCCTCAATGGCCACTTCGTCGGCACCGCCCACGCGCCACTGATAAAGCCCCTGCAGGGCAAATTCCCGGGCCCGACGCCGGGGCGACTTGGGTGGGGCCTTGGGGGTGGAAGCGGGCTTGGCGATATCGGTCATGGGACTACTTTCAAATACGGGGAGTGCGTTCCGACACCAGGGACAGGAGGCGGGCCATTTCCACGGCCGCCTGGGCACAGTCCTGGCCCTTCTGCTGCATGCGCACCAGGGCCTGATCGTCGTTTTCGCAGGTCAGGATACCGTTGGCGATGGGCACACCGGTGTGCAATTGCACCTCCATGAGGGCGCGGCAGGAGTCGTTGGACACCACTTCAAAGTGGTAGGTTTCGCCACGGATCACGGCTCCCAGGGCCACCAGGGCATCCACCTTGCCGCTCTGGGCCAGATTCTGCATCACCAGAGGAATTTCCAGGGCGCCGGGCACGGTGCAGATGCTCATGTCTTCATCGGCCACACCCAGGCGCTTCAGTTCGGCCACGCAGGCGGACAACAGCCCTTCGCAGACATCCTGATTGAAGCGGCTCATGACAATGCCGACCTTGAGGCCGGCGCCGTTCAGGTTTTCCGGATATTCGAATACGTTGTCGAAACGGGGCATGTCAGTTCAACTCCTCGGGGGAAGAAACGAAGCCGGTCACTTCCAGGGAGAAACCGGTCATGGAGGGCATCTTGCGGGGGCTGGAGAGCAGACGCATGCGAGTTACGCCCAGGTCGCGCAGGATCTGGGCCCCAATGCCATGGGTACGGGGGTCCCACTTGACGTTGCGCTTGGCGGTGCCGGGATCGGCAGTCAGGCGGGAAATCAGGTCAGCCCCGTCCTCGGCCCGGTGCATGAGCACGATCACCCCATGGCCATTCTTGGCAATGGCGGCCTGAGCCTGGTCAATGGAGAACGAGGCGGTACGGCTGTCCGGATCAATGAAATCCAGCACCGACAGGGGTTCGTGCACCCGCACCAGGGTTTCCCCGCCTACGGGAATCTCGCCCTTGACCAGGGCCAGATGGGAAGCACCGGAGGCCTGATCCACATAGGCATGCAGGGTGAATTCCCCGTGGGGCGTTTGCACGGGCTTGGAAATCACCCGTTCCACCAGGGTCTCGGAAGAGGCACGGTAATGGATCAGGTCGGCAATGGTGCCCACCTTGAGACCATGTTCCTTGGCGAACTCGATCAGATCCGGCAGACGGGCCATGGTGCCGTCTTCCTTGAGGATTTCGCAGATAACGGAAGAAGGCTCCAGGCCAGCCAGCTGGGCCAGATCGCAACCGGCTTCCGTGTGACCGGCACGCACCAGCACACCGCCTTCACGAGCCGTGATGGGAAAGATGTGGCCGGGCTGAACGATGTCCTCGGGTACGGCATTTCTGGCCACGGCAGCCTGCACGGTACGCGCCCGATCCTGGGCGGAAATACCGGTAGTGACCCCTTCGGCAGCCTCGATGGAAACCGTGAAGGCCGTGCCATAGGGAGTCTTGTTATCCCGAGCCATTTGGGTCAGGCCCAGTTGCTTGGCCCGATCTTCGGTAATGGTCAGACACACCAGGCCACGGCAGTGGGTGACCATGAAATTGATGGCTTCCGGAGTAATGAACTGGGAGGCGACCAGCACATCCCCTTCATTCTCCCGATCTTCCTCGTCCACCAGGATGACCATACGGCCCGCCTTGAACTCGGCAATGATTTCCTCAGTGGAAGCGATGGCAGGATTGGTCGGGGACATCAGGCGGCATCCCCGGTTTCTTTTTCCCAGGCCAGCATCCGTTCCGTGTAACGGGCGATCAGGTCGATCTCCAGATTCACCTTGCTGCCGGGCTTCAGGTGCTTCAGGGTGGTGACTTCCAGGGTGTGGGGAATCAGGTTGATGGTGAACACGTCCCCCTCCACCGTATTGGTGGTCAGGCTGCAACCATCCACGGTGACGGAACCCTTGCGGGCGATGTACTTGGAAATGGCGTGGGGCGAACGAATTTCCAGCAGGCGGTTATCGCCCACGGGATCAAAGCGGGTCACTTCACCCACCCCGTCCACATGACCGGACACCAGGTGGCCGCCCAGTCGATCGTTGAGGCACAGGGCCTTCTCCAGATTCACCTCGCCAGGCTGGGCCAGGCCCTGGGTGCAGGAGAGGGTTTCGGGAGATACGTCGATGCAGTACCAGCTGTTGTCGGCAGCCTTGTCCACCACGGTAAGGCAGACACCGGCGTGGGCGATGGAGTCGCCCATGGCCACATCGGAAAGATCCAGGTCACCAGGCTCCACGGTCAGACGGAAACCGGCTTCACGGGGCGTCAACTGCTTGATGCGGCCCACGGCCGCGACAATTCCGGAAAACATGATCAGGGGTAGGGGGAGGGGCTGAAGAAGGCGGGGATTTTACCACGGCCCGGCCCGGTCGGCGGCAGGGAGAACCAGAGCCCTAAGGTGAAGGCACCCGGGCGAGCACCTGATCCAGCACGGCAGAGAAGGCGCCAGCCTCCTTATAACCCACCACGCGCAAGCCACTGAGCTCCTGGCCGTCAGGCCCAAAGAAGATGATGCCCGGCGGCCCGAACAGTTGAAAGCGGGCCAGCAAGGCTTTGTCCGCCTCGGAATTGGCCGTTACATCGGCCTGGAGCAGCAGGAACTGACCCAGCTTGCCCCGTACCCCCGGATCACTGAAGGTGAAACGTTCCATTTCCTTGCAGGACACACACCAATCCGCATAGAAATCCAGCATCACCGGTTTTCCCGCCGTACGCACTCTTTCCTCCAGGGCCGCCAGGGAAGCCACCCGCTCGAAAGGCAGCGGCGCCTCATGGGCTTGAGCGCCCCCCCGAAACACGGAGAGCGGTTGCAAGGGGTCACGGGCACCCGCCAGGGCGCCCAGCAACAAAGCCCCACCCGCCAGCAGCATCACCACCCCTACGCCCTTCCAGAAACGCATCCAGCCCTTGGCATGGGCAGGCAATGGGTCCAGGGCATGCAGATAAATGGCTGGCAGAATGAGCAGCAGGGCATAGGCCAGCATCACGGCCACTTGGGGAATCACCGGGGAAATCAACCAGACGGCTGTGGCCAGCAACATCACCCCGAAAGCCTTCTTCACCCCTTCCATCCAGGGACCGGAACGGGGCAACAAGGTGCCGGCTGACAAGCCTACCGCCAGCAGGGGCACGCCCATACCCAGGGCCATGGCGAACAGGGCGGCTCCGCCCAGCACTGCATCCCCGGTCTGCCCGATATAGAGCAAAGCCCCCGCCAGAGGCGCTGCCACGCAGGGCCCCACGATCAGGGCCGACAAGGCTCCCATGAACAACACACTGACGCCCCGCCCCCCGGACAAATGCC
>QKDJ01000272.1 GCA_003252145.1 Azovibrio restrictus | reverse complement strand
TATATTGCGGGGTTCCGGATTTTCCGGATGAACATTCAGTAATTGGGGCATGTTGAATTCTCGATGGCGCCTGATTCGCCCTTAAATATCCAGCAAACGCCAGACAGGCTTCAGGTCTTCCGGCAATTGGGGCAGGCAGCCCAGGTCCACGTAGCTTTCCTTGGGGCCATGAAAGTCAGACCCGCGGGAAGCGTGCAAGCCAAAATGGCGGACCAAACGGGCGAAATGCAGCACATGATCGGGACTGTGGCTACCGCACACCACTTCCACCGCATCCCCGCCCAGGTCCTTGAACTCGCTGAGGAAACGACGCATGTCGCCATTGGAAATCTTGTAGCGTCCCGGGTGGGCCACGACCGCCACGCCACCGGCAGCATGAATCCAACCCAGGGCATCCTCCAGGCTGGCCCAACGGTGTTCCACGTAACCGGGCTTACCCGGCACCAGATAATGATCGAATACCTGGCGCGGCTCCTTGAAGAGCCCACTGGCCACCAGATGCCGGGCAAAGTGGGCTCGGGAAATCAGCAGGGGATTACCGGCGTAACTCATGGCCCCTTCAAAGACACCGGGAATTCCGATGGCTGCAAAGGCCTCACCCATGCGCTTTGCCCGTTCCACGCGCCCACTGCGAACCGAATCCAGCCCAGCCAGCAACCCTGCATGATGCCTGTCGAACCCCAGCCCCACCATGTGGATGGGTGTTCCCTTCCACTCAATGGAAATCTCCACCCCGTTGATCAGGGTTAAATCCAGCGGTGCTGCAGCGGCAGCAGCCTCGGACAAGCCGTCGATATCGTCATGGTCCGTCAGCGCCAGGTGGCTGACACCCAGACCCGCCGCCCGGGCTACCACCTGAGCAGGCGGCAACAGGCCATCGGAAACCGTGGAATGACAGTGAAAATCGAAATTGGCGGGAGGAAGCAAGGAGAAAGCCGAAGGCGGAAAAGCGCGGATGCTAGCACATTCCGGGTATGGCTTCCCGGAGCAAGGTCCCGGCTACCCCCTGCGCAGCCTCCCTTAACCCAACACGGAGGGCTCGCCACCTTTGAGGCGCATCAGGGCAGCCTCCATGGCTTCGATACTGGAGGGACTGACCCCCAGGCGTTTGGCTTCGTTACGGACCAGGGCCTGGACCTGCATTTCCCCATCCAGACGACGACTCAATTTGCGATGCAGGCTGCGCCGCCGTTTCACTGTGGCCATCAAGGTCAGATCGGGTTTTACCACCAGACCCTTGCGATGACGTCGATAGGCCAGCCCCAGGGCAACCAGACTTACTGCGGGGACAATGATGCTCAACATGATGACCCAACCTTTTCAGGATATTCGACGGGCTGAAATTGTACGGTCACTACAATGACATTCAAATAGAACAAACCGCATAGCCCGAAAAGCCAATCACCTTCCAGCGAAAAAGTCTGCCCCCGCCCCCTGTATTGGCGCCCTCTTCGGGTCAGACAGTTGCCAGCCGCACAGGCCCCCTTTATAGTGCGCTCCGTTCCATGGGAGAGGGCTGGTTTTAGACTAGCCGCCGAAGGCGCAACGCACCCGCAAACGCTCAGGCAAAAGGACCATGGCACCGGCCGGATGGCAACATCCGCCGCAACTCTGGAGAGCTGGCACCCGTAACCAATCGCGGTGCCCACCGATGGGGCAAACGGTGCAGCCTAAAAACTGCGTAGTACCGCAATCTCTCAGGTATCGAGGACAGAGGGGTGAATCGCATGGCTTGCGATGCAGGTCATCCGATTCACCCTTATTCTCGAAACCGCATCGAAAGATGCTTGCAAGGGGTTGATTATGCTCAAGACCACGGTACTCAATGCCGCCCACAGGGCCCTCGGCGCCCGCATGGTGGATTTCGGCGGCTGGGACATGCCTGTCAATTACGGCTCCCAGATTGAGGAACACCACGCCGTTCGCCGCGACTGCGGCATGTTCGATGTTTCCCACATGTGTGCCGTGGATGCGGCTGGCCCCGATGTAAAGGCCTTCCTGCTGCGCCTCATCGCCAACAACGTGGACAAACTCAAGACCCCCGGCAAGGCCCTCTACAGCGCCATGCTGAACGAAGCCGGTGGCGTGGTGGACGACCTGATCGTCTATTACCTGACCGATACCCACTACCGCATCGTCATCAACGCCGGCACCGCCGACAAGGATCTGGACTGGATGGCCGCCCGTCTGGGCGAATGGAAGCTGGACGTGACCCTGACCCCCCTGCGCATGGGCCCCAAGGCCGTGGGCATGATTGCCGTCCAGGGTCCCAACGCCAAGGCCAAGGTCTGGGAAGTGCTGCCGGAAGCCAAGTCCGCCACTGAAAACCTGGGCCCCTTCTTCGGTGTTCAGGTGGGCCAGCTGTTCATCGCCACCACCGGCTATACCGGCGAAGACGGTTTCGAAATCACCGTTCCCGCCGGCAAGGCCGAAGCCCTCTGGAATGCCCTGCTGGAAGTAGGCGTGAAGCCCTGCGGCCTGGGCGCTCGGGACACCCTGCGCCTGGAAGCCGGCATGAATCTCTACGGCCAGGACATGGACGAAACCGTCTCTCCCCTGGATGCAGGCCTGGCCTGGACCGTGGACCTGAAGTCCGAACGGGATTTCGTGGGCAAAGCGGCTCTGGTGGCCAACGGTCAGAAGTGGCAGTTCCTGGGCTTGAAACTGTTGGACAAGGGTGTCCTGCGCGCCCACCAGAAGGTCATCACCGCCCAGGGCGAAGGGGAAATTACCAGTGGTACTTTCTCGCCTACACTGGAAGTTTCCGTGGCCCTGGCCCGGTTGCCCCTGGGCGTCGCCCTGGGTGACACCGTGCAGGTGGATATCCGCGGCAAGCTCCTGAATGCCCAAGTCACCAAGCCCTCCTTTGCCCGCCACGGCAAGGCCCTGATCTGATTTAGCACTGATTTACACCAATTCATTTTTGAACGGAGTTTTTCCATGAACATCCCCACCGAACTCAAGTACACCCCCTCCCACGAATGGGTCCGCGTTGAAGCCGATGGCTCCATCACCGTGGGCATCACCGACCACGCCCAGGACTTGCTGGGTGATCTGGTTTTCGTGGAACTGCCCGAAGTGGGCAAGGAACTGTCTGCCGGTCAGGAAAGCTGTGTGGTGGAATCCGTGAAGGCCGCCGCCGATGTGTATGCCCCCGTGGCTGGCAGCGTCACCGCCATCAATGAGGCCGTGGTGGATGCGCCCGAAAGCGTGAACCAGGATGCCTACGCTGCCTGGCTGTTCAAGCTGGCCCCCGCCAATGCTGGCGATCTGGCCGGCCTGCTGGATGCCGCCGGCTACAAGGCTGCAGTAGACGCCGCCTGATCCTTACCCGCACCATTTTCTGACTGTACTTCCCGTGCCGGCCTGCCGGCCCGGGATTTCCGCGACCTTTTTGCGCGCCCGGATTCCCATGACTTCATCTGCCCTTACCCTTACCGACCTGGAACAACAGGACGAGTTCATCGCCCGCCACCTGGGCCCCTGCCCCACCGAACAGGCTGCCATGCTGGCCGCCATCGGCGCTGGCAGCCTGGATGAACTGATCGCCCAGACCGTCCCCGCCGCCATCCGCCTGCCCGCCGATTTGCCCCTGCCGGAGCCCCGACGGGAACACAAGGCCCTGGCCGACCTCCAGGCCGTGGCCAAGAAAAACCAGCTGAAGAAGAACCTGATCGGTCTGGGCTACTACGAAACCCTGACCCCCAAGGTGATCCTGCGCAATGTCATGGAAAACCCGGGCTGGTACACCGCCTACACCCCCTACCAGGCTGAAATTGCCCAGGGTCGCCTGGAGGCCCTGCTCAATTTCCAGCAAATGGTCATCGACCTGACCGGCCTGGAACTGGCCAATGCCTCCCTGCTGGACGAAGCCACCGCCGCCGCTGAAGCCATGACCATGGCCCGCCGGGTGAGCAAGTCCAAGTCCAACCGTTTCTTCGTGGATACGGCCTGCTTCCCCCAGACCATCGACGTGGTGAAGACCCGGGCCGAATACTTCGGCTATGAACTGGTGCTGGGCAATGCTGCCGAGGCCACCCAGCAGGAATGTTTCGGCGCCCTGCTCCAGTACCCGGGCGAACGGGGCCAAGTGCAGGACCTGACCGACACCATCACCGCCCTGAAGGCTGCCGGTACCGTGGTGGCTGTGGCCACCGATCTGATGGCCCTAGTGCTGCTGAAGTCCCCCGGTGCCATGGGTGCCGACATGGCCCTGGGCTCCAGCCAGCGCTTTGGCATTCCCATGGGCTTTGGCGGTCCCCACGCGGCCTTCTTCGCCACCCGGGAAGCCCACGTGCGTTCCATGCCCGGCCGCATCATCGGCGTTTCCAAGGACGCCCGGGGCAACCGGGCTCTGCGCATGACCCTGCAGACCCGGGAACAACACATCCGCCGGGAAAAGGCCAATTCCAACATCTGCACCTCCCAGGTGCTGCTGGCCAACATGGCCGGCATGTATGCGGTCTACCACGGCCCGGTGGGTCTCAAGACCATCGCCGGGCGCATCCACCGCCTCACGGCCATCCTGGCCGAAGGCCTGAAGCGGGCCGGAATCAGCCAGCTGAATTCCTGCTATTTCGACACCCTGCGTCTGGATCTGGGTGCCAAGGCCCGCTCCGTGTTTCACGCCGCTGAACAGGCCGGCTACAACCTGCGCCTGATGGAAGGCGGTCAGGTGGGCATCGCCCTGGATGAAAAGACCACCCGCGAGGATGTGGCCGCCCTGTTCCAGGTCATCACCGGCATCAAACTGGACATGGATAGCCTGGATGCCCAGGTGGCCGCAGCCGACCCTGCCCTGCCCGCCAGCCTGCTGCGCCAGGACGCCATCCTCAGCCATCCCGTGTTCAACACCCATCACACTGAACACGAGATGCTGCGCTACCTGAAAAAGCTGCAGAACCGGGACCTGGCCATGGATCATTCCATGATCTCCCTGGGTTCCTGCACCATGAAGTTGAACGCCACCAGCGAGATGATTCCCGTCACCTGGCCCGAGTTCGGCGACCTGCATCCCTTCGCCCCTGCTGAACAGGCCCAGGGCTGCCTGGAAATGATCGGACAACTCTCCGGCTGGCTGCAGACCATCACCGGTTTCGACGCCGTATGCATGCAGCCCAACTCCGGCGCCCAGGGGGAATACGCGGGTCTGGTGGCCATTCGCCGCTACCACGCCAGCCGAGGCGAAGCCCACCGCAACATCTGCCTGATTCCCAAGTCTGCCCACGGCACCAACCCGGCTACCGCCCAGATGACTGGCATGCAGGTGGTGGTGGTGGATTGCGACGAAAACGGCAACGTGGACGTGACCGACCTGAAGGCCAAGGCTGAACAGCACAGCGCCAATCTGGGCTGCCTGATGCTCACCTATCCCTCCACCCACGGGGTGTTCGAGGAAGCCGTGCGGGAAATCTGCGCCATCGTGCACGCCCATGGTGGCCAGGTGTACATGGACGGGGCCAACCTGAATGCCCAGGTGGGCCTCACTTCCCCTGGTTTCATTGGTGCCGACGTGTCCCACATGAACCTGCACAAGACCTTCGCCATTCCCCACGGGGGTGGCGGACCGGGCATGGGCCCCATTGGTTTGAAGGCTCACCTGGCGCCCTTCATGGCCGACCACGTGGTGCAACCCACCGGGCCCGCCAGCCGGGTGAATGAAGGCCAGGGTGCGGTTTCCGCAGCCCCCTTCGGCTCCGCTTCCATCCTGCCCATTTCCTGGATGTATATCGCCATGCTGGGGGGTAAGGGTTTGAAGCAGGCCACCCAGACCGCCATCCTCAATGCCAACTACGTGGCCAACCGCCTCAAGGATCACTACCCGGTGCTGTACGTGGGTAGTCAGGGTCGTGTGGCCCACGAGTGCATTCTGGACATCCGCCCGGTCAAGGCTGCCACCGGCATCGCCGAAATCGACATCGCCAAGCGCCTGATGGACTACGGCTTCCACGCGCCTACGGTGAGCTTCCCCGTGGCCGGCACCATCATGGTGGAACCCACGGAATCCGAATCCAAGGCCGAACTGGACCGCTTCATCGACGCCCTGATCAGCATCCGCAACGAAATCCGCAAGATCGAAGCGGGCGAATGGCCGGCAGACAACAATCCGCTCAAGCATGCCCCCCACACCCAGAAGGACGTGGTGGATGCCGAGTGGACTCGCCCCTATAGCCGGGAAGAAGCCTGCTTCCCCCTGCCCTGGGTGGCCGAGAACAAGTTCTGGCCCAGCGTGAACCGCATTGATGACGTCTTTGGCGACCGTAACCTGGTGTGCTCCTGCCCCCCCATGAGCGACTACCAGTAATCCCCTATGGCCCCAAAACGGGAGAGAATGAAACCTCTCCCGTTTTCTTTTGTTCGCCCATGACGATTCGCGAAGTCCGCATGCCCAAATTTCCCGAGTGTTGGGAAAGTTGCGGCAGTTGCGCCCAGGGAGAAATCTTCATCCTGGAATTGTTCGTCCAGCCCGGGGACCGCATTTCCCGGGACGACAACATTCTCACCATGGAAACCGGCAAGGTGGCCCTGGACATCCCCTGCCCCTGGGATGGCGTGATCCAAAGCGTGCACGTCACGGAGGGGGATTACATCGATGAAGGGGCCCTGCTGATAACACTGGAGAGCCCCTGATCATGTTCGGCATCACCGATTACGGCGCCTTCCTGGCTGCCATCCTGCTTTTCCTGTTCCTGCCCGGCCCCGGCAACCTGGCCCTGCTGACGGCCACGGGCAAGGGCGGCATACGAGGCGGCATGGGGGCCACTTGCGGACTTTTGCTGGGGGACCAGATCCTGATTGCCCTGGCCATGGCGGGGGTGGCCGCTCTGCTCAATGCCTATCCGGCAGCCTTTCATGGGGTGCGCTGGCTGGGTGCCGCGTATCTGGCCTGGCTGGGCCTGCGCCTGCTGCTGGCCAAGCCCGGTAGTGGGCCCATCCTGCAGATGCAGCCCCACCATTATTTCCGTCAGGCCCTGATCATCACCTTGCTCAATCCCAAGGCCATCGTGTTCTACATGGCCTTCTTTCCCCTGTTTCTGGACCCGGCCCGACACCAGGGCATGAGCACCTTGCTGGTCATGGCAGCCAGCGTGGCCTTGCTGACCCTGCTCTACTACCTCACCCTGGTGCTGCTGGCCCACCATCTGGCCAGCCGCCTGCGGGCCTCACCCCGATGTAGCCGGACATTGGAAAAATTGTCGGGCCTGC
>QKDJ01000084.1 GCA_003252145.1 Azovibrio restrictus | reverse complement strand
GCCAATTTCATCCTGCCGACCCTTGAGTCACCTTATGAGGTGTGGCTGTCCGAGTATCAAGATGGGCTACGGAACCGCTATGTGGGCCTGTTTGAGGATGCAGGCCTGCTGGCAATTGTTCGGCTAAACAGAGACGGTAGCCTGCTCTGGAACATGATGAGGGCAAAGGACTCTTATTTGGATCGGCAGCGGTCTGGCGTTCTGCTCTTCGGAAAATGAAAAGGCCGACCAGTTTCCCAGTCGGCCCATGGATGGTTAGTGTGGTCCATGCCCCGCCTACGCTAGCACCCCACCCTGACAGCCGGTTATTGGTCGTAGGCCCAACCGGTTTCGCGCATCCATGTACGGAGTATAGGCAATGCTGACCCTTGAAATCAATGCTGAAGATAGCCTAGGCAAGATCAACAGCCTGGGCGCCGTCCTGGAGAACGCTCAGGGCATGTATGGCGAAATTGCCGGAATGCTGGAGTCAGAGACCGAGGCCAACTTTGCCGCCCAGGGGCGCCCCGACTGGGCACCAATGGCGGCGGCAACAAAGCGTGAGCGCCTGAAACGGAATAATGGTGGGAGTGTTCTAAAGCTGCTTCAGGATAGAGGCATCTTGGCCGCCAGCGTTTCAACAGAATACGGCGCGGACCATGCAATCATCGGAGCCGGCGGCGCCGCGAAAGACTACGCAGCGGCCCAGCAGTTCGGTGCCACGATCAACCGCGCCGCCTACTCGGTTAAGACCCGCCTGCGCACGGATCGGAAAGGCAATCTACTGCGCCAGGGCGAGGACGGAAAGAAAAAGAACCTGGCCGTGTTTGCAAAAGACACGCACAAACAGGTTGAGGAAAAGTGGAGCGAGGTTGGCGCGTTTTCTATAAACCTTCCGGCCCGTCCGTACCTTCCGTTTTCCGGCGGCCCCGACAATGCAAAGCTGCAGCCTGGCGCTGAGGAAAAGCTGCTGGATATTTTGAGCCGTTATGTCCTGAACGGCCTGGGGTAAAATCGGAAATCCCCGGCGCGTTTTTGTGGCGCCGCTGTGTTTTCCACTGGTAAAGTCTGTTTCAGTGTCCCGCCCGATAAATCCCAGTACCGCCCGCTATATCCCAGAATTATCGCGCTGGGTTCCCTGTGAATATCTCACTTCCCCTTACCGGTCTGGCCGCCCGCTTGCCGGAGGCCAGACCTATTGTGGAAGAAGTCCCGGAAGTAACCGGGACCTCTGCATCAGACGCCCGTCCCTGAGCCCAGACGGCCCAGGCGATACAAGGCCAGTTCCCCGTTGAGATTGGGGTCTTCGCTGACCTCCACGCCTTCAGCGAAGGCCACGCGCTCCCTCACCTGTATGCCCTGTTCGGCGCACAAGGCGTCGAAATCAGCGATGGTAAAGAAGCGCACGTTGGGCGAGTCATACCAGTCATAGGGCAAATGTTTGGAAACCGGCATGTGCCCGGCTGCAATGGCTTCCCGGTGAGGCTTGTAGGCAAAATTGGGGAAGGACACCACCGCCTCATGACCCACCCGCAGCATCTCTTTCAGCAAGGGCACCGTATGGCGCACGGTCTGCAGGGAAAGGGACATGATCACATGATCAAAGGAGTCATCCTCAAACCCGGATAGCCCACGCTCCAGGTCGAACTGCAGCACAT
Organism: Azovibrio restrictus; assembly: GCA_003252145.1. Taxonomy (GTDB): domain Bacteria; phylum Pseudomonadota; class Gammaproteobacteria; order Burkholderiales; family Rhodocyclaceae; genus Azovibrio; species Azovibrio restrictus_A. The sequence goes on along the minus strand of QKDJ01000084.1, from coordinate 5,680 downwards.
TGACCCCATTGGCGATACAGGCCGAGACGTTGCCCGGATCCAATTCCACGCCGTACCCATGGATCGCCTTTTCCTGCTGTAGAAACTTCAGCAAGGCCCCATCACCACAACCCAGGTCCAGCACCCGTTCGCCGGGAGTAATCCAGCGGGCGATGCAGTCAAAATCGAAACGACCGTAAAGCGTCATAGGACAATACCTTCCAGATAGGCGCCCAGGGCTGCGTGGTAATGCGGCGAGTCCAGCAGGAAAGAGTCGTGGCCCGCATCGCACTCCACCTCCGCATAACTGACCTTGCGTCCGTTATGCAGCAGGGCGTAGACGATTTCCCGGCTGCGCTCTGGGGCAAAACGCCAATCCGTGGTGAAGGACGCCACAAAGAAGTCAGCCTTGGCCCGAGCCAGAGCTGCCCTCAAATCGCCACCATAAGCAAAAGCCGGATCGAAGTAGTCCAGAGCCTTAGTGGTCAGCAGATAGGTGTTGGCATCGAAGAAGCCGGCAAACTTGTCCCCCTGATAGCGCAGGTAGGACTCGATCTCGAATTCCACGTCGTAATTGAAGCGATGCTCCCCGTGACGCAACTGGCGGCCGAATTTCTCCGCCATCTGATCGTCGGAGAGATAGGTGATATGGCCTACCATGCGGGCCAGACGCAGGCCATTACGGGGCACTACACCGTGCTCGTAATAATGGCCTCCGTGAAAGTCCGGGTCCGACAGGATGGCCTGGCGGGCCACCTCGTTGAAGGCGATATTCTGGGCAGAAAGCTTAGGCGCCGAGGCGATGATCACCCCATGGCGCACCCGCTCCGGATAGGCCAGGGTCCATTCCAGGGCCTGCATGCCCCCCAGGGAACCCCCTACCACGGCGGCCCAAGTATCAATACCCAGGCGGTCGGATAGCCAGGCTTGTGCCTTGACCCAATCCGCTACGGTCACCAGGGGAAAATCCGCCCCATAGGGTTTGCCGGTTTCGGGATTCACGGACATGGGGCCGGTGGAGCCATAGCAGCTCCCCAGATTGTTCACCCCAACCACAAAGAATTTGTTGGTATCGAGAGGCTTGCCCGGACCCACCAGGTTATCCCACCAACCGGCCGTTTTTTCCGGCTCCTCGGCATCGTAAAAGCCCGCCACATGGTGGCTGCCGGACAAGGCATGGCAGACCAGCACCGCATTGCTGCGGGCGGCATTTAGGGTGCCGTAGGTTTCATAGACCAGCTCGAAGCCGGGCAGACTGGCTCCGCTGGTCAGCTCCAGTACTTTGTCGAACCTGGCCGTCTGGGGGACGACAAGGCCCACGGATCGTGGATCGTTCATGATGCTCCAAAACAAAAACCCAGTCGGCCAAAGCGGGACTGGGTCTGGGTCCTCGCTTTAGCTGTATTTGTATGGCGCCCTGCAAGCTGAGTTCAAAATGGCGCCCCGAAACATCGGGAAGGCAACAGTAACCACCCCCCCGGTAAAAGTCAATCAGGCCGGAGCAGGCGGCATGTTGAGCCGGTCCACCGCCTCGCGGATTTTCCCGGTTTCATCCAGGCGCAGGATACGACGCACCAGGGGAGCCAGCTCATTCACGTCCGCCTGCAGGACCCGGCTCTTCACTTCCAGCACCTGGGACGGATGCATGGAAAAGCTACGTAGCCCCATGCCCAGCAACAAACGGGTGAACTTGGGTGCCCCGGCCATTTCACCGCACACGGACACGGGAATACCCGCTTTCTCGGCACTGGTGATGGTATGGGCCACCAGCATCAGTACCGCTGGGTGCAGGGGATCGTAAAGACTGGCCACCTGTTCATCGGTCCGGTCGATGGCCAGGGTGTACTGGATCAGGTCATTGGTACCGATGGAGAGGAAATTCAGACGGCGCAGGAACATGCCCACGGCCAGGGCTGCCCCGGGAATTTCAATCATGCCCCCCACCTCGATGTTTTCATCGAAGAGAATCTTTTCGCCCCGCAGGCTGGACTTGGCCTGCTCCACAGCCGCCAGGGTGGCGTCAATCTGGTGGGCGTGGGAGAGCATGGGAATCAGCAGCTTCACCTTGCCAAACCGGGAGGCCCGCAGGATGGCCCGCAACTGCAGGTGGAACATCTTGGGCTCAGCCAGGGATAGGCGGATGGCCCGCCGCCCCAGGGCCGGATTGGTCTGGGTACGCTGCATATCCAGGGACTTGTCGCCCCCCAGGTCAAAGGTCCGGATCGTGACCGGCCGGCCATCCATGGCCTTGACCACCTTTTTATAGGCCTCGAACTGTTCCTCTTCGGAAGGCATGTCGCCACGTCCCAGGAAGAGGAATTCCGTCCGGAACAGGCCGATGCCGTCTGCCCCCGACTCCAGTGCCTCCTTGGCATCCACCGGCAATTCGATATTGGCCTGGAGGCTGATGGGCACTTCATCCAGGGTCTCCGAAGGGGCGGACTTGAGCCGGCGCAGCTTGGTGCGCTCCAGCTCGATCTGCTCCTTGCGGATCAGGTATTCATCCAGGACCCGGTCGTCAGGATTGACGATCAGCACGCCCCGGTAGCCATCCACGATCAAGAGCTCATCGTCACGGATCAGGGACCGAGCGCTGGAAAGGCCCACAATGGCGGGAATCGCCATGCTGCGGGCCAGAATGGCCGTATGGGAAGTCGCGCCCCCCACGTCGGTAACGAAGGAAGCGAAGCGGTGTTCCTTGAAGGCAATCACATCAGCTGGCGACAGATCGTGGGCCACCACGATCAGGTTTTCCTCGGTCACCGCCTTGGCTTTTTTCAGCAAGGCTCGACCCGGGTGTCCCATGAGTTCCTTGACCACCCGTTCCACCACCTGAACCACATCGAACTTACGTTCCCGCAGGTAGGGATCATCAAACTGTTCAAACTGCTCGACCAGGTGCTCCATCTGTTGCACCAGGGCCCATTCCGCATTGCAGCGACGCTCACGGATCAACTGTTTGGGCACTTCCACCAGTTCCGGGTCGGCCAGGAACATGGCGTGCAGGTCAATGAAGGCGCCCAACTCGGCGGGTGCATGCTCCGCATTTTCCTTGATGGCCGCCAGTTCGCTGCGCACGGTCTGAAGCGCATGCTCAAAGCGCTCCACTTCCTTCTCCACCAAACGGGGGGCAATGGTCAGGTGAGCCACCTCCAGGGTGGCGTGGGACATGAGCATGGCCCTGCCGATGGCAATGCCACCCGAAACACCCAGGCCATGTAGGGTAAAACTCACTCACCTTCTCCAAAACGGTCTGCAATCAAGGCTTCCAGGGCGTCCATGGCTTCTGCCTCGTCACCCCCTTCGGTTTCCAGGGTGACGGTACTGCCCTTGCCTGCTGCCAGCATCATAACGCCCATGATGCTTTTTGCATTGATCCGCTTGCCATTGCGCTCCATCCAGACTTCGCAGGAAAACTTGCCTGCCAGCTGGGTCAGCTTGGCCGATGCCCGGGCATGCAAGCCCAGCTTATTGATGATTCCCACTTCCTTGCGCAGCATCAAATGTCCTTCAACATATTCAACACCCCATCCCGGGCGCCGCTGACGGCCTTGGTCAGCATGGTTTCCATACCCTTTTCCCGATAGGTCAAAGCCCGCAACAACATGGGTAGATTGACCCCGGCCACCCCTTCGATCACTCCGGGCTGCAGCAACTTGATGGCCACATTGGCTGGCGTAGCACCATAAATGTCTGTCATCACCAGCACGCCATCCCCTTCGTTCACCTCGGCCAGCAGGCGATGGGCCAGGGGCAGAATATCCAGAGGATCATCCTGGGCCGCCACACCCAACTGGTCCATCAAAGGAGGCCGCTTGTTGAGGACGTGGCAGACGTTTTGCAGTAGGGCTTCGCCCATGGTGCCGTGGGTTACGAGCAGGATACCGATCATGGGTGCATATCGTCGGAAGGGGGGTCTATTCTAGCGAAACTATCACCAAAGTCTTGTAAATTTCACCCCCCCACCTCCTCAGGGAACGAGGGTCATGGGCGGCGGTTTTCCCAGGAAGCTCAGGCGCTGCTGCAGGGCCTGGGTCACCTGAATATCCCCTTCTGCGCCCACTCGCAGCACCTGGGTTGCCCCCATCTCCTTGGCCGCCTCCTGCCAGTGCTCAGGACCGGCAATGAAAATGGGCTTGGAAAGGGCATCGGAATAGGTCCCCGCTTTAGGCCCTGAAGGCATGAGTACGGTCACAGCCTGGGTATGGGCTGCCGGTTCGCCGGTGCTCGGGTCCAGCAGATGGCTATAGCGATGGCCATCCAGCTCGAAGTAACGCTGGTAGTCCCCGGAGGTGCCAATGGCTTCCCCATCCCGCAATTCCAGGGTGGCCATGGGCCCGGGCTGGCGAGGATGCTGGATACCCACCCGCCAGGGCTTGCCATACTTGTCCCCCAGGGCCATCACATTGCCGCCGATGTTGATCAGGGCATTGCGCACCCCCTGAGCCTTGAGCAGGGCGGCAGCCCGATCCAGGGCGACCCCTTTCAGGTAGCCGCCAAAATCCAGGGCCAGAGCCGGGTTGCTGCTGCTCACCTGTTCACCGTCAATCTTCAGTTGGGCAATGGAGGCCGGATGAGCCTTCCAGGCCGCCAAAGCAGCTTGATCCGGTAATTGAGGCTTGAATTCGTCGGAGTGGAAACCCCAGAGCTGGATCAACTGGCCGATGCCCGGATCAAAACGGTATTCCCCCTGCTTGGCCAGAGCCCGGGCTTCTTCCATGAAGTCCTTCATTTCCGGGGTGACACGGATGGATTTCCCTGCGGCAATGGCCTCATTCACCTGGGTCAGTTCCGAAGGCTGCCAGGCGTGATAGGTACGGTGCATGCGGTCGAAGTCCCGCAACACGGCGGCCGCCGCTTCCTTGGCCTGTTTTTCCGGCGCCCCGGCCACCAGGATTTCCACCCGGGTACCAAACACGAAGGACTCCTGCTGAACCAGAGGGGGCGGCTGATCACAGCCGGACAATCCAATCAGCGTGCAGAGGATGAGGACGAGGCGCTTGAACACAGGTGCTCCAGGGCGGTAATGCAGGCTCCGGCTGCATCAAAGCCGGTCTGCTGACGAATTTCCACCATACAGGTGGGACTGGTGACATTGATTTCCGTGAGATGCTCGCCGATCACATCCAGGCCGACAATCAGTAATCCCCGCTGCCAGAGGATGGGCCCCAGGTGCTCGGCAATTTCCCGATCCCGATGGGACAGTTCCTGAGCCACGCCCGTTCCCCCTGCCGCCAGATTGCCCCGGGTTTCCCCGGCCTTGGGAATCCGTGCCAGACACCAGGGCACGGGCTTGCCGGCAATGAGCAGGATGCGCTTGTCCCCCTGGGAGATTTCCTGCAAATAGTGCTGCACCATGATGGTCCGGGTGCCCAGTTGGGTCAGGCTTTCCAGGATGGCATTACGGTTGGAGTCATTGCGATGGATACGGAAGATCTGGCTGCCCCCCATGCCGTCCAGGGGCTTCACCACCACATCCCGCTGCTCATCGATGAAATGCTGGATCAGGTTCAGATCCCGGCTCACCAGGGTGGGTACCGTGTATTGATTGAATTCGGCAATGGCCAGCTTTTCCGAGTGATCCCGCAAGGCCCGGGGCTTGTTGTACCCCCGCGCCCCTTCCGCCTCAGCCCGCTCCAGCAGCCAGGTGGCCGTCACATACTCGGCATCAAAAGGGGGATCCCGGCGCATCAGCACCGCG